>JBEKCP010000254.1:0-8256 GCA_050014815.1 Thermoguttaceae bacterium
TCCCCTGCTTGCGTCCCGCGGGCCAGCGGGGTAGGGTGGTGGGGGAAGGGGGAGGTCCATGAATCGTGAAAAGCGAATTGCGGCCGTGAAGGCATCGCTGCCTCGCCTTCTGCTCCCGGCCGCCAAGTGCATGTTGTACGCCTTGGCCGTCGTCGCGGCGATAGCCCTAGTGGCCCTAGTCACCAGCGCCATAAGCGACTGGCTGCTTCTCGGGGTGGGCGCCGCGCTGCTGGGCGTGGTGATCGTCCTCGTATCGTGCCTCGTCGCCGGCGGCCTGAAGCGTGGCGCCCGGCGTTTCATGGCCTACGGCAACCCGAACCTGGTGGCGTGCCCGGACTGCGGGCGGACGATCAGCCGGAACGCGATGGCGTGTCCGAAGTGCGGCCGACCAATGGAGCACAAGAGTCCGCTGCGATAGCCCACTGTCCACATGGTCGGCCGGCACCCTCGACGTGAGCACCGTGGGGACCTCGGCGGCGATCACCTCGGCGGCGACTGCCTCGGTGGGCAGCGAGGGCGGCGCCGGCCGCTCCGCGGACCTTTCTGGCAGGCCCGCGGAAATTCTTGCGACCGTAGCACCGGCGTAGCACGGTGCCCTATCCCTGCTTCCAGGGCATAAGAAAAGCCTTGCGTAACTTATTGTCACGCAAGGCTTTTCGAGGGTGGGTAAGGGGACTCGAACCCCCGACACCCAGATCCACAGTCTGGTGCTCTAACCAACTGAGCTACACCCACCATGTTTATACGAACGAGTTACTATAGCCGACCGCGGCCTTCCGGTCAATCGGCCCCCAGTGCTCTGTCAGGCCGCCAGTGCTCTGTCAGTCGTCGAGTGATGGGTGGCACGCCCTGAAAGGGCGTGGTTGGACGGCTCGCCACGCCCTGAAAGGGCGTGCCACCCGCGACCTTCGGGTCAATCGGTCGATCGGCCGCTAGCGGACGATCTTGCACTTCGGCAGCGTCTCGGCGAGCCGTTTGGCGCCGGCCTCCGAGATGGCCGTCTGGCTGATGTCCAGATACTCGAGGTCCTTCAGCCCGCCGATGACCGCCAGCGAGGCATCGGTAACCTGCGTCTGCCGCAAGTCCAGCCGGACGAGCTTCTTGAGCCGGCGAAGATGCTCCATGGCGGCGTCGTTGATGCCGGTCTCGACGAGCTTCAGGCTTGTCAGTTTGCCGCTTCCGGCGAGATACTTCAGTCCGTCGCCGCCCAGCGGGATGTCGCGGATCGCCAACTGGCGGAGACTGGCGAAGTCCTTGAAGCACACGAAGCCGGCGTCGGTGATGCTGTAGCAGCGGCCGAGGTTGATTTCCTCCAGCGGCAGCCCGGCGAGTTGCGCCAGGCCCGCGTCGGTAATGGCCGCCTCTTCCACCGTCAAGCGGGTGAGCTTGCCGAGTTGCTTGACGACCCCGAGGCTGGCGTCGGTGATCTGATAGCCGCTGACGCGGAGCGCTTCGAGGTCCTTCATCGCCCGCAGGCGTTCCAGGCCGGCGTTGCCGATCCGCGAGCAGCCGCGGAGGTCGAGCGAGCGGAGCCGGGGCAGGTTCTTCAGCTCGTCAACCCCGCGGTCGGTCACGCCGATTTCCAGGAGGCCCAGGTTGACCAGTTTCGGCAGTCGGGCGAGGTGCTTCAAGGCGGCGTCGTCCAGGAGCGGGCTGCGGCGGATCGCCAGCGTGCTCAAGTCGCTCAGCCGGGTAAGCTGCTCCAAGCCGGCATTATCGACCGGAACGTCCAAGAGCGAGAGTTCCGTCAAGCGCGCCAGGGCGCTGATCTGCCGGATGCCGACGATGGTAATTCCGCCGCCCGACAGTTTGAGCCTCCTGAGGTTCGGCAGCGCCGCGAGGGACGGGATATCGGCGTCGCTTACGGAGACGCGGTCGCTTGCCAGATCGACGCCGGTGAGTCTTCCGGCCGCGTCGAACTCGAACTGTCCTCCCGCGTGGTCGATCCGGACGACGGCGTCAACGAACCGGCGGTCGGCGCCCTCGGCCGGCTTTCCCCCGCGCGCGAGCGTCACGATTGCTCGCTCGGTCTGATCGGCGGCCGGGCAAGACGCCGCGGCAAGGCATGACAGGAAGAACGTCGCGATCCCGAGTTTCATAAGGGCCGTACAACTAACACTACGGCGCTGGGGCGTGGGAAAACTGTCGTTTAGCGGGCGGGCCGGGTACCCTCTGGGTGCGCCGCGTTAGGGCAAGGCCTTTTCCGTGGATCACTCGGCGGGCAAGCCCGCCCGCTAAACGAACCCAGACGACACCAATATCAAGTTGCATAATGCCTCTTACAGGGTCCATGGCGCCCGCAGGTCGCGGTGCACCAGCCTGGCCGCCTCGGTATCGCCGACGATGGTCTCCTTCTTCGGGTCCCATGCGATCTTCCGCTTCGTGCGGACGGCGATGTTGCACAGGTGGCTGATAATGTCGCTCCGCACGGCGTGGTCCAGGGGGCTGACCGCCGGCTTGCGGGACTTCACCGAATCGACGAAGTTCTGGTAGTGGTTCGCGCTTTCGACCAGGTGGACGTCGTGGGGACCGATTGGGGAGGTCAAGAGCGACTCGGGCTCGGCCTTGATGCCGCTGCGGCGAATTTCTACCCAGCCATTGGAACCGATGAATCGCGTCATATCGCCGCCCGGCTTGAAGGTCATCTTCACGCCGTCGCCCAATCGGAGTTGCATGTCCCAGTTGTAGACGGTGTCGTAGAGGCCCTTCTGGGGGATCACGCCGGTGCCTTCCACGGTGATGGGGCCGGCCAGGTCGGCGTCGCTGCCCCAGACCATGATGTCCAGCGGATGCGCCCCCCAGCCGGCCAGGTAGCCGATCGAGTAGTCGTCGATCCAGTAGGTGCCGGGCGGGTGGCAGCGGTCGGCGGTGAAGGGTTTCAGGGGCGCCGGGCCGCACCAGAAGTCGTAGTCGAGATTCGGCGGGACGGCGACCTCGACGGTCGAGCCGCCCGCTCCGCCGTTGGGCGCCGTGACCTCGATCGCATGGACCTTGCCGATCCGCCCGCTGCGGACCAGTTCGCAGCCGAAGCGGCAATGCCGGGAGCTCCGCTGCTGCGTGCCGTACTGGAAGATGCGGCCCTCCCGGGCGAAGACCCTGCGGCAGACGAGGTCCTGCTCGATGGTCACGCCCAGCGGCTTCTCGACGTACGCGTCCTTCTTCGCCCGAGCGGCCGCCACCGCCATGGGCACGTGCCAGTGGTCGGGCGTGGCAATCACCACGGCGTCGATGTCCCTGCGGGCCAGCATCTCGCGGAAGTCGCCGTAGGACTTGCCGTTGATCTGGCGGGCGTAGGCGTCGGAGCGGTCCTTGTAGGCGTCGGCGATGGCCACGCTTTGCACGCCCTTGCACTTTTGCAACTCGCGGAACAGAGCTCCGCCCTCGTTGCCCACGCCGATGTGTCCCAGCGCGATTCGCTCGCTGGCCGGCGGCACGTCGGCATTGCCCAGCGCGGTGGATGAGATCACCAGCGGCACGCCAATCGCGGCGGCGCCGAGTCCCTGGAGGGCTTCACGTCGTGATAGCAGAAAGGGCTTCATAAGGTTCTCCGGCAGAATATGGGCTTAGGCGGGTTCGAGGGCGTTTGGTCCGGGGCTTCTATCATCACTTCTCGATCTCGCTACGTCAAGCAGCGACGGATATACTGGGTGTTGTCGGAAAAGCCCACACTAGCCCGACGCGCAAGCGAGGGAACTGCCTGGTTTCCGTCCCTCGCTCGCGCTTCGGGCTAGTGTAACTGCAAGAAACGCGGCTTTTCCCGCAAAACGGCAGCTTCCCCCCGTGGGAGTTATTCCTTGGAAGTCCCGCAACTGCTTGGAGTGCTGGCCCTCCTCTTCGGCGCCGCCCGACTGCTGGGCGCCCTGGCCAAGCGGTTCGGCCAGCCCGCGGTCCTCGGCGAACTGGCGGCCGGGGTCGTCTTGGGCGTCTCCTTTCACGGGCCGGTCGATCCAAACAACCATGTTCTCCACGTCCTGGCCGAAATCGGCGTGGTCGTCCTCCTGCTGGAAATCGGCCTGGAGACGGACCTGGCGAAGCTCCTCCGCTCAGGCGGCAATTCGACGGTCGTCGCGGTGGCCGGGGTCGTTCTGCCGATGGCCGGCGGCATCGCCGTCTGCCACCTTCTCGGGCAAAGCAAACTCGTGTCGATTGTCGCCGGGGCCGCGCTGACGGCCACGAGCGTCGGCATCACCGCCCGCGTGCTGAGGGACCTGGGACAATTGCAGGCGCCGGAGAGCCAGATCATCCTGGGGGCCGCGGTAATCGACGACGTGCTGGGCCTGGTGATTCTGGCCGTTGTCGGCCGCTTGGCGGCGGGGGCCCAGATCAGCGTCCTTGGGGTCTCCGCGATCACGGCCGCGGCGTTCGGGTTCCTCGCGGCCGCCCTGGTGTTGGGTTGGTTCCTGGTGGGGCCGCTGGCCGGTTGGTTCGGCCGCCTGAACTTGCCCGGGAGCGCCACCACGCTGGCCGTCATGTTGGCCTTCGGCCTGGCGTGGCTTGCCGCGGAAGTCGCGGGCCCCGCCATGATGATCCTCGGCGCCTTTGTCGCCGGGGTGTTATTCAAGAGGACCCCCGAGGCCCGCGAGATTCATGCGGGCGTTGCGCGGCTCGGCCATTTCTTCGTGCCGATCTTCTTTGTGTACGTCGGGGCGGCGGTCGATCTCCGGGTTTTCAATCCCAGGATCTCGGAGAACTGGCCGACCATGGGGATCGCACTGCTATTGATTCTCGTCGCGGTGCTCGGCAAGTTTCTGGCGGGCTATGCTCCATTCTGGTTTCGCGGCCGCAAGGCGGTGATCGGGGTCGGCATGATCCCGCGCGGCGAGGTCGGTCTGATCTTCGCCCAGATGGGCCTTGCCAGCGGAATCTTCGACGCGAGGCTCTTCAGCGCCGTTACGGTCATGGTGATGGCGACCACGTTCCTGGCCCCGCCGCTCCTGCGGCTGCTGTTGCCGACTCAGATCGCGAACAGCGAAGAGTAGGTCCCTTCTGCCGGAAGGGACCAATAGGCAAGGTTACGTCATCATCCACTTGCACCGCTCGGCAGGCGGGGCCAACTTGCAATGATTCGTGGGCTGGGTAAAGGCTGTAAATCAACCGCATCTTTCCGGGTATAGCCAAGCCCAAACAAACAAGCGCGGTCCATTCGGCCGGTTTCAGCACGAAGTAGCCAAGGTCTGCCAACAACGGATGAACGAGCGGCGCCGCCAGTCTTGGTCCCAGGCGATCATATATCCGACGGCATGCGCGATGGCTCTTGGGGCTGACACTCACCAGCAGCAACTCAAATCCTTTCAAGACACGCAATTGGTCGTTCACTCGATAGGCCGTTCCGTTTGGAGCGAGGTAGTGCTCGCCGTGGACCACGCGGGGATGCCCATTCGCCACGGCAGTGCAGACGAAACAACCTTGCGGCGGGGTCGTTGGAAGCCGCGAATACTCTTCGAGCATCCAGGTGAACGAAACTCGCCAGGCACTGCAATGGGCACCGAACCAGGTGACGGCGCCTAGAAGCTGGGCCAAGCTGAATGTGAAGCGCGACCTTGCCTCGCTCCCGCGGATCAGGTGGAACGAGGTGATGAGGTACGCAGCCAGTGCCCAAGGCGTCGAACACCACAGACACGCAAAAATGACCACCGGCATTGCCAGCATGGAAACGAGCAGGAGGGCGAGTGCACCCCAAGCAATCCCTTCGCGGCCTTTTCCAAGCTTTGCCCCCAGGAGCTGCCAGGTACCCCACGGCACGACTGCGGCGAGCACCGAGACGATTGCTGCTTGGATTATGGATGAACCGCCCGCCGCGACAAGAAAAATGAGCCAGTATTCCGCCGCCACCAGCACTCCGCTGAGAACTCCAAACCGCACCAGGACATTGTCCCGGAATCTTGCCGGTTCAACGAACAGCAGGACCATACAGCTCATGCTGTACAGCAGAAATGGATAAAGCGGGACCGACGCCTTGTGCGAAAGAAGAAGCTGAGCGTAGGCACTTGGCACTCCTGACTGCCACACAGGGCTATCGGGATAGCTGATCGCAAAGCAGATAAATGGCAGGATGACGCCGACAAGAAGTTGTACGCCGCCCACGGGCTTAAACGGCGGAGACACCCTGCCGTTCCCCGGCTGTGAGGCCAGGTCCAAGGTAGGATCAGGGGCGGTGCTCGACTGCGGATTACCCTCAGAATTGTCGAGTCCGTCGACGCTCCCCTCCGGGGAGGCGTCTCGCGACTGGTCGAGGTCCGCTCGCCCGGTGCAGCAGTTCCAGCACACCTCGAAATCGTCGTCTACTGCCTCACCGCACTTGCTGCATTGCCACATTGCTGGGATCCAGCTACAAGAGCGATTCTACTTTTCCTTGACCTTGAAGTCGCGCAGGCTGCGGACCGGCTTGCCGGCGTCGGTCAGCTCGGCGATGATCGTGTAATTGCCCGGCTCCTTGGGGAAGGTCGCCGCGAAGGTGAGGATCTGCCGGCCATAGGCGGGCACGGCGCAGGGCTTCGAGTCGGCGGAGACCTGCTGGCCGCCCCGCACCACGCGGAGCCGCACAGGCCCGCTCCAGTCGCGATCGAGATCGTTGATAACAAATACCTGGAGCGGCCGCTCGGCGCCGGCGGGGACTTCGTCGGCCCAGAAATCCAGCATCAGCCCGACCGGGTTGAACGCCTCGCGGACGTACTCCTCGAAAAGAGGCTCGAACGTGAGCTTTTCGATGTCGGTGAAGTCATCGCAGGTGGCCCCGCCTTCCGGGCGCGGCTTGTCACCGGGCCGCGAGTAGCCCAGGCCGCAGAAGTGCATCACGGCCGCAGCCTCGCGGTGGCATCGCCAGAACTCGGTCAGGGCGGCCACGCAGCGGGCGTGAACCATCCGCCGCTCCTGGCCGGTCGAGTTCGGCCCCAACAGGTTCTCGTAAACCTTCTTCGTCAGCGTGGTCGGGCTGCCGTCGCGGTTGAGCCACAGCCAATCGTATTCGTTGATGATGATCGGCACCCGGAGCTTCTTCTGGGCGGCGTTGAGGCCGGGAACGGGCGAGGTCTTTTCCAGGTCCTTGAGCAAGAACGGGCGGTTGCCCGCCCAGTCCTTGATGAAGAGATAGGGGTGCGATTCGACGCAATCGGTTGGGCTCTGCGGCTCGGCCCAACCGTTCTCCCACGGGCGGCCGGAGAGGTCCAGGCGGCGGACCGCCCGGATCGCCTTGCCCGTCTCCTGCGTGTTGCTCTCGTTCTGCCCGTCCCAGATGGCCACGCACGGATGGTTCCATCGCTCGCGCATCCACTCGATGTACTGGGGGATGATCATCTCGGCCGCGGGTTTCTCCGGCGCCTTGCCCATGACCCAGATGGGGAACTCGTCCTGGATGAGGAATCCTTCCTCGTCGGCGATGTCGTACCACAGCTCGGGCGGGAAGCCGATGCAGTAGCGGATCGCGTCCCAGTGCATCGTCTTGTACTGCCGGTGCAGGCGGCGGACCCACTCGGCCCGCCAGGGGCGATCGCCCCGCTGGGCGTCTTCGAAGAATCGGTAGATGGTCACGTTGGTGCCGCGCACGAAGTAGGGCTTGCCGTTCAGGACGGCCCGTTGTAGGGCCGGATCGAACGTGAACGACCGCATGCCGAACCGCAATTTGACGGCGTCGGCCCCGGTGCCAACCGTCAGCTCGTAGAGGAAGGGGTCTTCGGGCGACCAGAACCGGCAGCCGGCGATCGGGATCGTCAGATCGACCTTCGTCTGCCCTCCAGCGGCCAGCCGCGAGGGCGGGGCCTTCGCCGACCCGACCTGCCGGCCGCTTGCGGCTTCGCAAACCTCGGCCTCTACAGCGAACTCGCACGGCTTGTCGGCCGCCTCGATTTCCGCCACAACGCGGACGGCCTTGGCCGCCAGGTCGGGCACGGTCTGCACGTTGACCACGCGAGGCGAACCGCTCAGGATCAACTCGACCGAATCGTAGATGCCCGGAATGAACAAGCACTTCTCGAAGTCCCAGCCGGAGGGCACGTCCTCGGGCATCGACTCGCGGTTGGCCCCCAGGCGGATGATCAATTCATTTTGCTCGCCGTTGCCCTTCAGGTGCGGCGTGACGTTGAGCAGGGCCGGCGTAAAGCAGGGCAGGTGTTCGCCGACCATCCGGCCGTTGAGAAAGACTTTTGCCCCGTATCGGGCCTTGTGGATCTTGAGGATCGCGAAGGCGGGCACGGGCCCGTCGATCGAGAACGTGCGGCGATACCAGAAGGCCTGGCGAAGGGTGCTCTTCTTGCCCACGTC
>JBEKCP010000255.1:0-8253 GCA_050014815.1 Thermoguttaceae bacterium
TCGCCGACGGCCGGCGGATGTGCCTGCGGGTGCGGTCGGCATGTCCGATCGTGTTCGACGACCTGCTGGTGCGGGTCGGCAAGAAGATCAAGCTCGAGGTCCATCTCGATACGGACGAGGCCAACGCATGCGACGTCGATCACGCAACGAGCGTGGAGTTGTACAAGCCGTAGCGGAGCGCCAGAGGCGCAGCCCGGCAAAGGGTACGAAGAAAACGAGTAGGGTGGGACGAGCGAAGCGAGCCCCACCAATTGCGTTAGAAGAGGTGGTGGGGCTCGCCGACCATGCTGTGCATGGTGCCCGTCGACCCACCAATTACAAGAACCCACAGCATCAGAGGGAGAGAAGTGCCATGGCAAAAACGATGGAAGCGTTGGGCATGATCGAGACCAAGGGCTTCGTGGTCCTGGTCGAGGCCACCGACGCGATGTTGAAGGCCGCCAACGTCCAGTTTCTGGGCTGGGACAAGGTGGGCAGCGGGCTGGTCAGCGTCTTCGTGACCGGCGACGTTGCCGCCGTAAAGGCCGCCACCGACGCGGGCGCCGCCGCGGGCGGCCGCCTGGGCGAAGTCGTCAGCGTGCAGGTCATTCCCCGGCCGCACGAAGACCTCGACGTTGTCCTGCCGGCGCCCACCAAGGCCGCCGGGAGCGATTGACCTGGAGCGTCTAACGAAATGAACGTGAGTAGCCAAAACCGTGTGCCACTCATTGTGTTGGACGTTCTTATCCTGGAAACCTGAATTTTGAGAACACTTAGAAGGGAACCTCAAGCGATGCAAGACGCCATTGGATTATTGGAAACGAAGGGCCTCGTGGCACTGGTCGAAGCGACCGACGCCATGGCCAAGGCGGCAAACGTGCAGATCATGAAGCGGGTGCAGATCGGCGGCGGGTTGGTGACGACCATCGTCCGCGGCGACGTCGGGAGCGTTCGGGCCGCCGTCGAGGCGGGCGCTACCGCGGCGGGGCAGGTCGGCGAGCTCGTGGCCAGCCACATCATCCCCCGGCCGGCCGACGGCGTGATCGCCGCGTACCTGTCCTGAAGGCGGAAGGCGGAAGGCGGAGGGCGGAAAAGTGCGAAGCCGCAAGCGGCCCCAATCCCCAATCCCTGTCCCCTCATGAAGATCCTGGTTGCCAATCTCGGTTCCACGAGCTTCAAGTACCGGCTGTTCGACATGGACGGCGGCCGGCAGCTTGCGCGCGGCGGTATCGAGCGGATCGGATCGGCCGAAAGCCCGGCAACGGTCCAAATCGGCGATTACCGCAAGGAGGGGAAACTCCACGCCGACGACCACGTCGAGGCGGTCCACCACTGCCTGGCCCAACTGACCGACCCCGAGCACGGATGTCTCGCAAGCGCGGCGGAGGTGTCGGCCATCGCCTTCAAGACGGTCCACGGCGGGCGGGTGAGCGGGGTCCAGCGGGTCACGCCGGAGGTGCTCGCGGCGATGGAGGAGATGTGCGGCGTGGCCCCGGCCCACAACCCGCCCTACATCGCGGCGATGCGGCTCCTGGCCGAAAAGTTGCCCGAGATCCCGCTGGTGGCGGCCTTCGAGACCAACTTCCACGCCACGATCCCCGACCGCAACCGCTTCTATGCCGTCCCCTACGAGTGGGCCGACCAGTGGCTGATCCGCCGTTGGGGGTTCCACGGGGCCAGCCACCGCTACATTGCCGGGCGGACGGCCGAGTTGCTGGGCCGGGGCGACCTGCGGATCATCTCCTGCCATTTGGGCGGCTCCAACTCGCTCTGCGCCATCCGCAACGGCCGGAGCGTGGCCACCAGCATGGGCATGAGTGCCCAGAGCGGCCTGCCGCAGAACAACCGCGTGGGCGACTTCGATCCTTTCGCACTACCGCTGATAATGGAACGGACGGGCAAGTCGCTCGCCGAGGTGCTCCGCGTGCTGGCCACGCAGGGCGGCCTGTTGGGCCTGAGCGGCACCAGCGGCGACGTCCGCGACATCAGCGCGGCGGCCGAGGCCGGCAGCGCCCGGGCCCGCCTCGCCCTGGATGTCTTCGCCGCCGCGATCCGCCACTATCTGGGCGCCTACCTGGTCGAGTTGGGCGGGGCCGACGTGATCGTTTTCACCGGCGGCATCGGCGAGAATCAAGCGGGCCTCCGCACCGCTGTTTGCCGCGACCTCGGCGAACTGGGGATCGTGCTCGACGCCACGGCCAACGCCACGGCCAAGGGCGAGGTCCCGGTCCACGCCGCCGCCAGCCGCGTACAGATTTGGGTCATGCCCACCAACGAAGAACTGGTGGTCGCCCGGCAGGCGGCGGAACTGCTTGCAGGTTCCCCTCTCCCTCCGGGAGAGGGCAGGGTGAGGGGGGACTGCTGATGGGCGCGACCGTGTATCTTCTTTCTGTATCGCGGGTTCCCCTCACCCCCGGCCCCTCTCCCGGAGGGAGAGGGGAGCCTTTTGCCAGCGGCCCCTCTCCCGGAGGGAGAGGGGAGCCTTTTGCCCCCGGCCCGTCTCCCGGTGGGAGAGGGGGGAAGTTGCCATGTTGATTGCCAAGGTAACCGGATCGCTGGTAGCGACCCAAAAGGTCGGCTCGATGGTCGGCCACAAGATGCTGCTGGTCGAGCCTTACCGGCTCGATCCGAAGGCCCGAACCGGCCTGGTCACCACCGGCCGCTCGATGGTGGCGGTCGACACGGTCGGCGCCGGCGAGGGGGAAATGGTGCTCATCACGCAAGGCTCCAGCGCCCGCCTGACGCCGGAGACCAAGAGCCTGCCCGTGGACACGGTCATCATCGGAATCATCGACACGGTCCACCTGGGCACGGCGTGCGTTTATCAGAAGGAACAGTAGGCCAACGATCATGCAAATCGACGAAACACTTATTAACGACGTCGTTCGACAAGTGCTGGTCCGGCTGGGCAATGGCGAGGCGACCGCCGCGAAAAAGGGGGAAAGTCCCCCGTTGCCGGCGCCAGCGGGGGCGGCCGCCTCTTTGCCCCCGCCGTGCCACTTCGGCCTGTTCACCGACGTTGACTCGGCGGTGGCGGCCGCCAGGGAGGCATTCGACCGCCTGTCGGCCATGACCCTGGCGGACCGCGGCCGGATCATCGCCCACATCCGCCGCATCGCGATCGAGCAGTGCGAAGAACTGGGCACGATGGAGATGGAGGAGACGAAGATCGGGCGCCTGAAGCACAAGATCGAGAAGCTCAAGACGCTGGGCGAGCGGTCGCCGGGCATCGAGTTCCTGCGGAGCGAGGTCTTCAGCGGCGACCACGGGCTGGCGGTGATCGAGCACGCCCCGTTCGGCGTCATCGGCGCCATTACGCCGGTGACCCATTCGCTGCCGACCTTGACCGGAAACGCGATCAGCATGATTGCCGGGGGCAACACGCTGGTGGTCAATCCGCACCCGTCGGGCCGCCTCGTCGCGGCCGAGGGCGTGCGGCGGTTCAACGAGGCGATCTGGCGGGACCTGGGCGTGGACAACCTGATCTGCGTCATCACGGAGCCGACGCTGGAGACGGCCGACGCGATCTTCAAGCATCGCGACGTGGCGCTCTTGTGCGTGACCGGCGGCCCGGGCGTTGCCCGGGCGGCCATGCGGCAGGCGAAGCGGGCGATCGTGGCCGGGCCCGGCAACCCACCCGTCGTCGTCGACGAGACGGCCGACCTCGCCCGCGCCGCCGCCTCGATCATCCGTGGAGCCGCCTACGACAACAACCTCCTGTGCATCAGCGAGAAGGAGGTCTTCGTCGTCGATAGGGTCTTCGACGCGATGATGGCCGCCATGGAGCGGGCCGGGGCCGTCCGCCTGGCCGATCGCGAGGTCGAAGCCCTCACGAAGGCCGCCATCACGAGCGTCGGCGAGGGGGCTGCCCGCCACGACGTCCCCGCCAAGGAATTCATCGGGAAGGACGCGGCGGTGCTGGCGCGGGCGATCGGCAGGACCGTCCCGGCCGGCTGCGAGCTCCTCTTCGGCGAGACCGGCGAGATGAACCCCTTCGTTCCCGTCGAGCAGATGATGCCCTTCCTCCCGTTCGTGCGATGCCGCGACGTGGACCATGCCATCGCCCGCGCCAAGGAGGCCGAGCACGGCTTCCGCCACACGGCCATCATCCATTCGACCAACGTCAACAACATGACCCGGATGGGCCGAGTGATGGACACCACGCTCTTCGTGAAGAACGGCCCGTGCATGGCCGGACTGGGGCTGGGCGGCGAAGGCTACGTGTCGTTCTCGATCGCCACGCCCACCGGCGAGGGCGTCACGACCCCGCTGACGTTCACCCGCGAGCGCCGCTGCTCGATGATCGACAACCTGCGGATCCTCGGGAAATGATCGCGTGCCGGTGACCAGTGGTGGCGACGAAGCACCAAATACGAAGCACGAAATACGAAACAAATCCAAAATCCAAAATCTAAAATCCAAAATCGCACCATGTACCTCGGCCGCGTCGTCGGAAGCGCCACCTCGACCGTGAAGCACCCTTCCATGGAAGGCTTCAAGCTGCT
Organism: Thermoguttaceae bacterium; assembly: GCA_050014815.1. Taxonomy (GTDB): domain Bacteria; phylum Planctomycetota; class Planctomycetia; order Pirellulales; family Thermoguttaceae; genus JBEKCP01. The sequence goes on from JBEKCP010000255.1 coordinate 4,485, forward strand.
GCTGGTCATGGCGCTGGAGGCCGACGGCCGCTCGATCGAAGGCGACCCGATCCTCGTGATCGATACGCTCGGCGCGGGACACGGAGAGACCGTGATGATCACCAGCGACGGCATCGGCGCCCGCGAGACGGTCCGCTCGGAGACCTCGCCGGTCCGCTGGTCCGTGCTGGGGATCCCGGACCGGATGGAGAAACGATGACAACCGCAGCCCTGGGCGAGATCGAGCGGATCGTTCGCGAAGTGCTCTCGGCGATGGGAGTCTCGGAGCCTCACAGTGCGAAGCCGCAAGCGGCGGATGTGAAGCCGGGCACCGAGCGAAGCTTGGTCGCGGCGGAGGAGGTCGTGGTGAGCGCGCGGGTCGTGACGATGGCGGCCGTCGCGGACCGGCTTCAGACAGCCCGCCGGCTGGTGGTCTCGGCCGGCGCGCTGGTTACGCCGGCCGTTCGCGACGAGCTTCGGCGGCGGAACGTGACACTGGTCCGCGCGGCGGCCGATGCGAAGCCGGGCACCGAGCGAAGCTTGGTCGCGGTGCTGCCGCGGCTGGTCCTCGTCGCGGCGCGGACCCGGCACGATCCCGCGCCGCTGGCGGAGGCCCTCGGCCAGGAGGGCATCGAGGTCCGGCGGCAGGCCACCGATTGCCTCGTGGCGGCCACCGACGAGCTGGCCCGCGAGGTAACCGGGCCCGGCGCCCTCGGGCTGTTGTGGATGTCGCACACGGCGGCCGGGCTGTGCCTGGCGAACCGGCACCCGGGCGTCCGCGCCGTGCTGGCGACCGACCTGGCCGGCACTGCCGCCGCAACCGCGGCCGTCGGCGCCAACGTGCTGGTCGTGGACCCGCTGGGCGCGACGGCGTTCCAGCAGCGGCGGATCGCAGGCGAATTCTGCCGCGGCGGCGCCCGAGCGTGTCCCGAGGCCCTCAAAGAGCGACTGGGATAAGACATGCGAATTGCCGACGTCATCGGAACCGTGACCCTCAACCGCGCGCACCCCAGCGTGGCCGGGGCGACCTGGAAACTCGTCGTCCCCCTGACGTGGGACAACCTGCTGGGCCGCAGCGATGAGCCGGCGGAGGAGATCGTGGCATTCGACGAGCGGGGAGCCGGCCTCGGCAGTCGCATCGCTGTCAGCGAGGGACGCGAGGCCGCCATGCCCTTCCATCCCAATCCCAAGCCGCTGGACGCCTACAACGCAGCCATCCTCGACACCCTGGTGGTCGAGATACCGGAGGACTTGAAATGAACGCGAACATCCACCGAATCAAACAAGAGATCTGCGAGATCGGAGAGCGGATCTACCAGAAGGGGTTCGCCGCCGCCAACGACGGGAACATCTCTTACCGCGTCAGCGAGCGGGAGGTGGTCTGCACCCCGACGCTGATCTCCAAGGGCTTCATGAAGCCCGAAGACCTGTGCGTCGTCGACATGGAGGGCAAGCAGCTCAGCGGCCGGCGGAAGCGCACCAGCGAGATCCTGCTGCACCTGGCGATCATGAAGGAGCGGCCGGAGATCAAGTCGGTCGTACACTGCCATCCGCCGCACGCCACCGCGTTCGGCATCGCCAGGGAGCCGATCCCCCAGTGCGTCCTTCCGGAGGTCGAAATCTTCCTCGGCGACGTGCCGATCACGATGTACGCCATCCCGGGCGGCAAGGAGTTCGCCGGCACGATCCTGCCGTTCGTACACAAGACGAACGTCATCATCCTGGCCAACCACGGCACGGTCAGTTTCGGCGAGACGGTCGAGAGGGCCTACTGGTGGACCGAGATCCTCGACGCCTACTGCCGCATGCTGATGCTGGCTCGCGGGCTGGGCCGCGTGAACTACTTCACCGAGCCCGAGGCGAAGGCCCTGTTGGACCTCAAGGAGCAATGGGGATTGAAGGACCCGCGGAGCCAGATGACCAACTGCGAGCTGTGTTCGAACGACGTCTTCCGCGAGAGCTGGAAGCAGACGGGCGTCGAGCCGGTGGCCTTCTCTCCGCCGAAGCACGGCACGGCCGGGACCGGCAACGGCGCGGCCCAGCAGGAGGCCCTGATCCAGGCCATCACCGACCGCGTGATGGCGGCGCTGGCCAAGTCGGGTTGAGCACGTTTAGCGGGCGGGCTTGCCCGCCGCGTTGGAGCGTTACTTTTTCCGAGCATCCACTCGGCGGGCAAGCCCGCCCGCTAAACGTCTCTTGACGTCCTTGCCGCCGGGGGGCCGATCAACTGCTGGATGGCCACGTCGTCGAGCGTCTCCTCCTGCTCCAGGGCGTGGGCCAGCGCGTCGAGCTTCTCGCGGTGCTCGGTGAGCATCTCGCAGGCCCGCTTGAAGGCCTCCCGAAGGATCCGGCTCACCTCCTCGTCGATCAACTGGGCGGTGTGCTCGCTGAACTGCCGGGGCTGGGCGATCTCGCGGCCGAGGAAAGGGTGCTCCTCGCTGTCGCGGAAGGCGACCGGCCCGAGCCGCTCGCTCATGCCCCAGTGGGTGATCATTCGCCGGGCGATCTGGGTCGCCGTGCTCAGGTCGCTTTCCGCCCCGGCACTGTACTCGCCGAAGACGAGCTTCTCGGCGGCGCGGCCGCCCATCGCATACAGCAGCCGCGTGTGCAGTTCGCTCTCGCTGATGTTGACGCGATCCTCCTCGGGCAAGAGCTGGGTGACCCCGAGCGACCGGCCGCGGGGAATGATCGAGACCTTGTGGACGCGGTCGCCGCTGGGCACGAGCCAGGCCAGCAGGGTGTGGCCCGACTCGTGATAGGCCGCCATCGACTTCTCCTTGCCGGTGAGGATCTCGTCGCGCTTGTCGCCCATGAGGACCTTGTCGCGGGCGTACTCGAAGTCGGCCATTTCGACGCTGTTCTTGTCGCGGCGGCTGGCCCAGAGGGCGGCCTCGTTCACGAGGTTGCGGATGTCCGCGCCGGTCAGGCCGACGGTTCCGGCCGCCAGCCGCCCGAGGTCCACGCCGGGGTCCAGCGGGACGTTGCGGGTATGGACCTCGAAGATGGCCAGGCGGCCCTTGAGGCTCGGCCGGTCCACCGTGACGTGGCGATCGAAGCGGCCGGGACGCAACAACGCGGGGTCCAGCACGTCGGGCCGGTTCGTAGCGGCCATGACGATCACCGTCTCGGTCTGGGTGAAGCCGTCCATCTCGCTGAGGATCTGGTTGAGCGTCTGCTCGCGCTCGTCGTGGCCGCCGCCGACGCCCGCCCCCCGGTGCCGCCCCACCGCGTCGATCTCGTCGATGAACAGGATCGAGGGGGCATTCTCCTTGGCCGTGGCGAACATGTCGCGGACCCGGCTGGCCCCCACGCCGACGAACATCTGGATGAACTCCGACCCGTTGATGCTGTAGAAAGGCACGCCGGCCTCGCCGGCCACGGCCCGGCCCAAGAGCGTCTTGCCCGTGCCCGGCGGCCCCATCAACAGGATGCCCTTGGGCACGCGGCCGCCCAACCGCTGGAACTTGGCGGGGTTCTTCAGGAACTCGACGATCTCCTCCATCTCGCGTTTCACGCCCTCCAGGCCCGCCACGTCGTCGAAGGTCACGCGACCGTCGCCCTCCTCGTACCGCCGGGCGGGGCTCTTGCTGAACCCGCCCAACAGGCCGCCCCCGAAGATCGAGTCCCGAGTCCGCCGCATCATGAACCACAACACGGCGAACAACCCGATCGGCACCAGCACGTAGGCCGCCAGCAGCATGCCCGTGTTGTCGCCGGGCTCCGTCGCCTTGTAGCGACCGCCGAGCTTGCGGAAGATCTCGTCGTCCAGGCCGTCCGGCCTGCCGGCCAG
>JBEKCP010000256.1:0-8234 GCA_050014815.1 Thermoguttaceae bacterium
CCCGTTATCTGACTCCGTTTCATCCGAAACGCGTGCCGCATTTCTTCACCGACGTCCTCATCATCGGCGGCGGCCTGGCCGGCGCGCGGGCGGCCCTGGCCACCGATCCGCGGCTCTCCGTAGTGGTCATCACGAAAGACCCGTTGAGCGAATCCAACAGCGCCCACGCCCAGGGCGGAATCGCCGCCGTGCTGGACCCCGCCGACCATGTCGAGGGCCACGTGGAAGACACGCTTCGGGCCGGCGGCTCCTTGTGCGACCGCGACGTGGTCGAGCGGGTGGTCCGCGAGGCGCCCCGGCGGATCCAGGAGCTGATCGGCTGGGGGACCAACTTCGACCGGTCCGAGGGGCGGCTGGCCCTGGGCCGCGAAGGGGGCCACGGCCACGACCGCATCGCCCACGCGCTGGGCGACGCCACCGGCAAGGAGGTGATGCGGGCGGTCGTCAAGCGGCTCCGGGGCCTCGTTCACGTCGATCTCTGGACAAAGACCTTCACCATCGACCTCTTGACGCACGAAGGACGTTGCCGGGGCGCCCTGGTCTGGAACCACGAACACGGCAAGACCTTCGTCTGGGCGAAACAGACGATCCTGGCCACCGGCGGCGCCGGGCAGCTCTACCGCGAGACCACCAACCCGGCGGGGGCCACCGGCGACGGCATGGCGCTGGCCTACCGCGCGGGGGCCGAGCTCCGCGACATGGAGTTCGTGCAGTTTCATCCCACGGTCCTGTATATCGCCGGCGGCATCCGGCACCTCATCAGCGAGGCGACCCGGGGCGAGGGGGCGTGGCTGGTCGACCGCCATGGCCGCCGTTTCATGGCCGACTATGATCCCCGCGGGGAGCTTGCGCCCCGCGACGTCGTCAGCCTGGCCATCGTCAGCCAGATGGAGCGGACGAGGCATCCTAACGTGTATCTCGATTTGACGCACCTCGATCCCCAGCGGGTGATGTCGCGTTTTCCGGGCATTGCCGCCGTGTGTGCCGAGTTCGCCCTGGACATCACGAAGCAGCCGATCCCGGTCCGGCCGGGCGCCCATTACATGATGGGCGGCGTCTCCGTCGACTTGGAGGGCCGGACGACGCTCGCGGGCCTCTGGGCGGCCGGCGAGGTCACTGCCAGCGGCCTGCACGGGGCCAACCGCCTCGCCTCCAACAGCCTGCTGGAGGCCCTGGTCTATGGGGCGCACGCCGGGGAGGGGGCCTCGCAGGCGGCCGCTTCGATGTCCGACAGCTTCACCGCGCCGCCGATCGGCAATCCCCGCGTCGAGTCGGGCACCATGCAGAGCATGGTCGGCGAGCCGCTGAACCTGGCCGACATCCGCAACGCCCTGAAGAGCCTCATGTGGCGGAGCGTCGGCGTCCTCCGCGACGCCGGTGGACTGGCCGAGGCCCTCCAAAACGTCAACCACTGGTGCGGCTACGTCCTGGGCCGCCAGTTCGACACGCCCGGCGGCTGGGAGCTGGAGAACATGCTGTGCGTGGCGCGGCTGATGATCGAGGCCGCGGCCGCGCGGACCGAGACCCGCGGCGCGCACGTCCGGACCGATTTCCCCGCCGCCGACCCCCTCTGGGACCGGCACCGCACGTTCCGGAGGGAGGAAAGTATCGTTTAGCCCGGATTATTCATGAACGTATGCCACGGCGGGCAAGCCCGCCCGCTAAACGACAGTTTCCCGCCCACTAAACGGCAACCGGTCGGCGGCGAACCCTTCCTGCCCGATCCCCGTAATAAAACTCTGCGGCAAGGTGGCCATTGGCTGAACCTCCGCCGCATGATATAGTAAGGGGCTTGACCATCCAGGGATCGGCCCTGCCGACCGGCCGCCCGCCGAAGACGCGGGCAAAACCGTCCCACCCAGCATCCAGTCGCTTTCAGTTCCGGAGCCAGCACGATGAGCAACCCGCAAGCTCCCGCCATGATCGAGGCCGAGGGCCTCTCGAAGTTCTACGGCAGTTTTGCCGCCGTTCGGGGGGTTACCTTCCAGGTTCGCCAGGGGGAAGTCGTCGCCTTCCTGGGGCCCAACGGGGCGGGGAAGAGCACGACGATGAAGCTCTTGACCGGCTACCTGGCCCCTTCGGCCGGCACGGCGCGGATCGCAGGCCACGACATGGCCTCCGATCGCCTGGCCGGCTCCGGACGCTTGGGCTACCTGCCGGAGAACGGTCCCCTCTATCCCGACATGACGCCGCGGGCCCTCTTGAGCTTCTTCGCCGACGCCCGCGGACTGGCCGGCCCCCGCAAGCGCGACCGGATCGAGGCGGTCGTCGAGCTCTGTGCCCTCCGCAGCGTCATCGGCAAGCCGATCGGCAAGCTGTCGCGGGGCTACCGCCAGCGGGTCGGCATGGCCCAGGTGCTCCTGCACGAGCCCGACGTTTTGATTCTGGACGAGCCGACCGCCGGGCTGGACCCCAACCAGATCCACGAGGTCCGCGAGACGATCCGGCGGCTGGGCAAGACCAAGACCATCCTGCTGTCGACCCACATCCTCCAGGAAGTCGAGGCCATGGCCGGCCGGGCCCTGTTCATCGACGAGGGCCGGCTGATCTACGACGGCACGATCCACGACCTCGTCAAGGACGGCCGGCCGCTGGACGAGCACTTCCGGCAATTGACCAGCGTCGCCTGAGGCGGCGGATCGACTCCTCCGGACGAACCACCCGTTCCAAACCCAACCGATGCAAGCCATGAATACGAGCGTGCTCTTTGCGGTCTTCAAGCGAAACTTCGTCAGCTACTTTACCAACCCCACGGGCTACGTGTTCATCAGCGTCTTCATGCTGCTGAGCTCGATCGCTTTGATTTGGCCCAACGAGTTCTTCAACGCCAACCTGGCCAACCTCGACCAGCTCAACGGCGTCTTCCCGTTCATCATGCTGGTCTTCATTCCGGCCATCACGATGGGCATCTGGGCCGAGGAGACCCGCCAGGGGACCGACGAGCTGCTGCTGACCATTCCGGCCGGCGACCTGGACATCGTGCTGGGCAAGTACCTGGCGGGCGTGGCCATCTACAGCGTCTCGCTGCTGTTCTCGCTCTTGTGCAACTACCTGCTGCTCTATGGCCTGGGCGACCCGGACAAGGGCCTGTTCCTGTCGACGTACTTCGGCTACTGGCTCTTGGGGCTGGCGATGCTGGCCGTCGGCATGGTGGCCTCGTTCCTGACGAAGAACCTGACGGTCGCCTACATCCTCGGCGCGGTGTTCAACGCACCGCTGGTCTTCACCGCGATGGCCGACGCGATCCCGATGCTGGGCCGCCGCCTGGCGGTCACCGTCAAGGAGTGGAGCTTCGGCGGCCAGTTCCAGGAGTTCGGCCGGGGCATCCTGAACCTCTCCGGCCTGGCCTACTTCGGCCTGGCGATCGCCGTCATGCTCTACCTGTGCATGGTGCTCATCGGGCGGCGGCACTGGGTCCGCGGCGACACGTGGCACGTGCTCGCCCTGCACTTCGCGGCGCGGGCCCTGGCCCTGGCGGTGGTCACCGTGGGCCTCGTCTACTTCCTCCACAACCACGACCTCCGGCTGGACGCGACCAGCGAGCGGCTGAGTTCCCTGTCGCACTACACCACCGACCTGGTCGCGAACCTCAAGGCGGATTATGACAAGGCCGAGGTCAAGCGGCCCGTGCGGATCGAGGCCTTCATCAGCCCCGAGGTGCCCGAGTCGTACATCCAGACCCGGTTGAACCTGTTGAGCACGCTGCGGGAGCTGAAGGCCCGCGCCGGAGACCTGATCGACCTGGAGATCAACGAGACCGAGCGGTCCGGCCCGGTGGCCGATTTGGCCAAGAAGCGATACAACATCACGGCCCGCGACGTGACCAGCATGAGCGGCGGGGCCTACAAGCGGGATCGTATCTTCCTCGGCGTGGCGATGACCTGCGGGCTGGAGAAGGTGGTGCTGCCCTTCATCGACCGCGGCATCCCGGTCGAGTACGAGCTGGTCCGCTCGCTGTGTACCGTGACCCAGCAGAAGCGGAAACGGATCGGGGTGATCGAGACCGACGCCCCGGTCTTCGGGAAGTTCTCGATGCAAGGGGGCATGTCGCCCAACTGGCCGATCATCACCGAGCTTCAGAAGCAGTACGAGGTGGCCCGGGTGAACCCGGCGGAGCCGATCCCGCTGAAGAGAGGCGACAAAGGGGAAAAGGGTGAGAAGAGCGAGAAGGGGGAGGGGTTTGATGTCCTGCTGGCCATCCAGCCCTCGGCCATGGACCAGCAGGGGTTGGACAACCTCTTGGCGGCGATTCGCGCGGGACAGCCGACGGTGATCTTCGAGGACCCGTTGCCGGCGTTTGCCTCCGATGTGCCCGGCACTTCCCAGCCGCGGCATCCGCCCGACCAGATGCAGGCGATGTTCATGCGGCAGCCCATGTCGAAGGGAAAGATCGGGGGCCTGTGGCGGCTGCTGGGGGTGAATTTCAGCGGCGACGACGGCAGCGAGCCGTTCTTCCCCATGGCCACGGACAATGAGGAAGGCCGCAGCTCGGCCGACCAGATCGTCTGGCAGCGCTACAACCCCTTCCCCAAGCTCTCCGACTTGATCCAGCCGGAGTTCGTCTTCATCGACAGCAGTTGCGGCCTGAAGACCCCGTTCAACGAGGACGACCCGATCAGCTCGAAGCTCCAACACCTGCTCTTTCCCGTGCCGGGGTACATCGAAAAGAACAATGCCGCGAAGGAGCTCCCCGACCGCAAGTTCGTCCCCCTGGTCCGCACCAGCGCCAACAGCGGCACCATCCGCCTGAGCGAGATGTTCATCCGCACGCCTTTCGGCGCCATCCCCAACCCCTTCCGGCGCCAGGTGCCCGGCAACGGAAAAGAGTTCGTGCTGGCGGCGCACATCACGGGCCACCTCCCGGCCCCCAAGCCGGTCGAGGACAAGCAGAAGGACGCCAAGGCGAAACCCGACGCGAAAGACGCCCCGGAGGCCTTCGTCAACGTCGTGCTGGTGGCCGACATCGACATGCTCACCGAGGAGTTCTTCCGGATGCGGGAGCAGGGGGAAGTTGCGGGCCAGGGCCTCCAGTTCGATTTCGACAACGTGACGTTCGTCCTGAACGCGCTGGACGCGCTGGCCGACGACCCGCGGTTCCTCGAGCTCCGCAAGCGCCGCCCGCAGCACCGCACCCTGACCCGGCTGGAGGAGCGGACCGAGGACGCCCGCAAGCACAGAAGCGAGGCCCGCGAGAAGTTCCGGGTCGAGTTCGACGACGCCGTGCGTGCGGAGAATGAAAAGTTCCTTGCCGAGAAGAAGAAGCTCGTCGACGACTTCAAGCGCGAGAAACTCGATGAGGCCGAGGCCCGGCGACGCCAGGAGATCTACGAGAAAGACGGCGACCGGCGGCTGAAGGAGCAGAAAGACGAACTCGAGCAGCAGACCAACGACAAGATCAGCGAAATCGACGACCAGTCGGACGCCCAGATCCGCCGGGTGCAAGGCTGGTACAAGATGTGGGCCGTCGTTTGGCCGCCGATCCCGCCGCTGGTGCTGGCGGGCCTGGTCTTCTTCCTCCGCCGCTCGGCCGAGCGCGAGGGCGTCTCCCGCAACCGATTACGATAGAACACTCCCCTCTCCCGCCGGGAGAGGGGCCGGGGGTGAGGGGCAGTAAGCAAGTCGTGACGACCGGAGGCATACGGTCCTGAACAATTCGCCCTCACCCTAACCCTCTCCCGGAGGGAGAGGGGACTTTGAACTACCATTTGCCAGATTACAGTTGGAGATAGAAGGATGAAAGAGATCCAGAAAACGTCCCTCTTCGCGGCCGCGGCGATCCTGGTCGCCGCCGTCGCCTGGCTGACCGGCCCCTCGACCGCCAAGCAGAAGACGGAGGACGTCCGCGGGGGGGCGCTCTTCCCGCCGTTCGATCCGCTCTCGGTCACCCGCATGGAGATTATGCGGTTTGACGAAACCGGCCGGAAGTTCCTGCCCTTTGAGGTCGCGCAGGTGAACGGGAAATGGTCGATCCCCTCGCACAGCAACTACCCGGCGGACGCCGCGCCGCCCGCCGCCTCTAACAAGGAAGAAAAGGGGCATCTGGCCGAGGCGGCCGGCAGCCTGATGGGGCTGAAGATCGTCGATTACGCCGATCACGCCTCCAAGAAGGGAACCCCGGCCGATCTCGAACCCGACCAGAATGCCCTTCGCCAGGTGCACAACCTCTACGGCGTGGTCGATCCCGACCCCGAGTCGGTCAAGACCAGCGACACCGGCGTCGGGATGCGGGTGGCCATGAAGGACAAGGAGGGCAAGGCCCTCCTGTCGATCGTCATCGGCAAGCCCCTCGGCGAAGCATCGTCCAACCTCCGCTACGTCCGGAAGACCGGCCAGGACCCCGTTTACATCGTCGACGTCGACACCAGCAAGCTCTCGACGAAGTTCGAGGATTGGATCGAGAAGGACCTGCTCAAACTCAAGAGCCTGGGCATGGATCTCAAACAGGTCAAGATCCACGACTACGCGATCAGCCTCGTCGGCGACCGGGCGGCCTTGAAGACCAACGGCGAGCTAACGCTCGATTACAACGGCAGCGGCGAGCCCCGCTGGAAGCTGACCGAGGACCTGACCGCCGACAAACAGGGCAAGCCGGTCAATCGGAAATTGGCCGACGACGAGGAGGTGGACGCCAAAAAGCTCGACGACCTGAAATTCGCCCTCGATGACCTGAAGATCGTCGATGTGAATCCGAAGCCCCCCGGACTCTCTGAGAACCTGAAGCTCACGGGGGATTATGCCAAGGACCTGCTGGGCAGGGGGTCGCTGATGCAGCGGGGTTTCTACGCGATTCCCGGCGAGCCTGAGAACGGCAAGGTCTACTATTCGCTCTACTCGAACAAGGGCGAGGTCGAGCTCCAGATGAACGACGGGGTGGCCTACGTCCTGCGGTTCGGCGAAGTGGCGGGCGAGCCGTCCGCGGAGTCGGCCGCGCCGAAGGCGAAGACGCCGGCCAAGAAGGATGATTCCACGCCGGGCATGAACCGCTACCTGTTCGTCATGGCCGAGTTCAACCCGGACGCGATCGCCAAACCCGCCCTGGAAACGCCGCCTCAAGACAAGGAGGAAGGAGGAAGGAGAAAGGAGGAAGGAAAGAAGGACGAGGTGAAGACAGAGCCAGCCAAGAAGGACGAGACCAAGAAGGGTGATGTGAAGAAAGACGAGGCCAAGAAGGACGCCAAGAGTGACGAGGCCAAGAAGGACGCCAAGAGTGACGAGGCCAAGAAGGACGCCAAGGGTGACGAGGCCAAGAAGGACGCCAAGGGCGATGAGGCCAAGAAAGAGCCGGCTAAGAAGGAGGAGAAGAAGCCCGACCTGAAGGCCGAGCGCGAGCGGATCGAGAAGGAGAACAAGCGGAAACAGGAGGAGTACGACGCGAAGCTCGCCAAGGGCAAGGAGCACGCCAAGGAACTCAACGCCCGATTCGCCGGCTGGTACTACGTCATCTCGGACGACGTCTACCGCAAGATCCACCTGGGCCGCGACGAGATCGTCAAGAAGAAAGAGAAGAAGGACAAGGACGCCAAGGACCAGCCTGCCGGCCATGAGCATCACCATCACGACGGCGACGAGGACCATGACCACGCCGACGACGCGAAGCCCGGCCCGTTGGGCGAGTTGGAAAAGGCGAAGGAGGGCGCCCCGGGCGACGCGAAGTAGGTTCTGAGATTTGGCGGGCGGGGCAACATCTCCCCTCTCCCTTCGGGAGAGGGGCCGGGGGTGAGGGGAATCTACGCCCGACATGCAAGTTGCAGGAGCGGAATTCCCTCCGGCGCGCCCTCACCCTAACCCTCTCCCGGAGGGAGAGGGGACCATAAGGCCCTACGGGCAGGCGGCAAGCACCTCCTCGACCAGTTTCCTCGGCGCTCCGATATCCAGGACGTGGACGCGGCCTGTGTATTGGTCCGCGCCGGGGGCGAGAAAACCGCGCTTCGGGGCCACGAACGTGCAGGTGTCGGCCGCCCGGACCGTATGCCGTGCCGCCGTGCCCGTCTCGCAGTCCAGACCGCTGGGCAAGTCCACGGCCAGCTTCAAGGCGGCGGAGGCGTTGAGCTGGTCGATCACGTCGCTAAGCGGCGGCCGGGGCTCGCCCCGGGCCCCGGTGCCCAGCAGGGCGTCCACGATCCAGACGGCGCCGTCCAGAAGCCGGGCCAGGCGGTCCGGGTCGTGCCGGTTGCCGAAGATCTCCAGGGGAAGGCCGGCCTTCTCGATGATACGAAAATTCACGCCCGCGTCGC
>JBEKCP010000257.1:0-8169 GCA_050014815.1 Thermoguttaceae bacterium
CGCCAGCAGCCTTTCTAGGCGGAAACTCGCGTCGGGGTGAATTTACTTTTGACGCCTGCATGCGGCAGGTCAAAGGCGACCTAAGTCGAGAATGCCGATGGGGTTCTGACGGGGCTTGCCTGCGGTTGGCGTCGGAATCTTGTGTAGATCCAATCAATAGCGGACCGAACCTCTGCGAGTATTGCGGCGACAGCCCGACGAGCTATGTCGACCCGAGCGGCATGGCCCCTTTGGGATTTCCAGAAATACAAGAGCTTTCAACATCTCCGATCTCGGTTGGGTCCGAAATAACGACGGCTAGCCAACTTAGGGAATGGATCAGGGACCAAGCGATCGACAAGTTCTTCACGAAGCTGAAAGGTAGCTTGGGAGAGGGAGCGGACTGGGCGGTGGGCAACTATCAAAAGGCGACTTTGTCGATGTTGGGCCTAAGCGGAATCGTCTTGGGGGGCGCGCCCTCGGGTGTCTACGTCGACGACGACAAATGCATCTGCGACTTTAGCAAGACGAAGTTGGCGTTTATGGCGTGGACGGTCGCGCTGGTTGAGGAGGCAGCGCAGGAGCCCTATGGGTGGTATAAGAACGGAAGCCTGCAACCGCAGACAGTCCACGGCCCGGCCTTAACGCAGGACCACGAGGCCTGGCACACCAACGGTCCTATTGCCCGGCCGGCTCAGGTAATACGGCAGCTAATGAAGAGCGGCCAGATACCCAACAGGCAGGGCTACGTCAAGGGGGCCGGATTGATTCTAGGAGAGGTCAACAGGTTTCTTTCCGCTTCGAGCAAGTACCCAAAGGACCATCCCGAAGCGCGGAACGACGACTGGTGTCAGACGCAGGCAAAGAAGGCCGTCGATTTCTTCTTGGCACAGATGAACTGGATTCTCAACAACGGCTACTGGCATGACCCCGAAAACAAGCTATTGAACACGGAGGCAATCCCTCCGCAGCCGAAATTGCCGCCACCCGGGCAAGTGCCGCGCATGCCGTCCCCCGGGGATTGGAACTACGAGGCCCCGTGAACGTGTGATTTCGCGCCGCAAGACCTCCTCGCTCCTCATGAGCAGCAAGGCGGTGCACATCGACGTTGGTGCGCCGCTCGGGGTCGGGTGTTGGAGGGAGGACGACATGAAAAGAATCGAAAGTGAGGACGCCCGGGCTCGCGCTGCGCGAGTTCTGGTCTGGGTTGCCTTGGGCGTGTTGAGTTTAACGGCGCTGGCCCTCGCCGGCCCATCGCTTGTGCAGGCCGCGGCAAGGCCTATTTCGAGGGACGGGTTGCCCCTGCCGGCTGCCGCGGGCGCGGTGGTCACGGATGGCATCCGTGTGATATCCACTTCACGCGACTACGGGTACATCGACCGCGCGGGAAAAACCCTGCCCTTGCCGAAGGCAGAGTTTGTTCACCTCTGCCGTTTTCAGGAAGGATTGGCAGCGGTTGAGATAAAGCTTCCTGCCGATCAGTCATGGGGGCCCGAGCATTGGGGCTTTATCAATGAGGAGGGGCGATTCGTTGTCCCGCCGAGGTTCCAGTACGCCTGCGACCTCCACGAGGGGCTGGCGGCGGTGAACCTCGGGGGTAAGCCCGGCGGTGGGGCGGACCCGATTGGGGCAACTCCTATGGTGGACCACGAGGGGAGGCACTTCGTCTACCCGGTCGGAGGCGGGAAATGGGGCTTCATCGACAAGCGCGGTGAATTCGTCGTCAAGCCGGCTTACGATCACGCTGAGTCATTCTCGGAAGGTCTGGCATGTGTCTCCGTCGGTGAGGACGTAGTTTACATCAACAGAGCAGGGCAGGTCGTTATCAGGCTTCCTCCGGGGAACATGGGAGGCCGTTTCTCAGATGGATTGGCCACGTTCACAGAACGGTGCAAATTCGGCTACATCGACTCTAGTGGGAGCAAGCAGTACACCGACATGCATCTCGACGAGCGGGGGAACATGGTTTTCAAGGTCCCGTCGCGGAGGGGAAAACATTTCACAGAGTGGGGAAGATCCGGCTACATGGACGTTGCCGGAAAACGGGTCACTTCCGCCCGGTTCTTCGCGGCCTGGGAGTTCTCGTGCGGCCTCGCCCGGGTCACGATGTCCGAGCACGGTAAAGTTGGCTACATCGATAAATCCGGCACCATAGCGATCGAGCCCGGATTCGATCGAGCGTCTCGCTTCTCCGAAGGCATGGCAGCGGTGTGGGTCGGGGACAAGGTGGGATTCATCGGCACCTCCGGCAGAATGGTCATTCCGGCCCGCTACGAATTGGCATTTGATTTCTCCGAGGGCTTGGCGCCCGTCCGAATGGACGGTCAATGGGGCTACATCGACAGGACGGGCAAGGTCGCGATTGCCTCACGTTTCGTCGGGGCTGGGTTGTTCCGCGATGGGATCGCTCGTGTGGCAACCGCCGGGCGCACCTACGGCAAGATCAATGAGTACGTGGGCCATGGCACCTGGGGGTATATTGACCGGACCGGCAAGTTCATCATTACACCACAGTTCGACGAGGCCCTCGACTTCGCGGAAGGCAAGGCGGTTGTCACCAAGTACGCCAAGTATGGCCTCACGGACGCGCAGGGCAACGTAATTACCGCCCCGTGCTACGACGAAATCGGCGTTTTCAACGAGGGGCTCGTGGCAGTTTACCAGAACGGGCGCGGCGGATTCATCGACCCATTCACGGGCCGAGTCGCGATTTCGCTTCGGTTCGACCTTGTCGACGGCTTCTCCTGTGGAAGGGCGGCCGTCCGCGAAAACCTAAAGTGGGGCTTTATCGATAAATCGGGCGCCTTCGCCGTAAGGCCCCAGTACTCGCAGGTATCGGGCTTCTCCGAGGGGCTTGCTGCGGTGGCCGTCGCCACGGGAAGCGAACCCGGCGCTCCCAGCAAATGGGCCTACATCGATACCGATGGGAAGACCGTCATCCGGCCGCAATTCGGCTCGGCTGGGAACTTCTCGGAAGGGCTGGCTTCCGCCTCGCGGTACGTTGATGGGGCCACTATCGGGAAGGAAGGCTACATCGATAGAAGTGGGATAATGGTGATCGAGCCGAAGTTCGATTATGCTTGCGAGTTTCACGAGGGGTTGGCTCGCGTGTGCATTCGTCCGAAGAACGCGCCTCGCGAAGACGGGGAGGATAAGGAGGCGCAGCCTGGTGGTAAATGGGGCTTCATCGACAAGACGGGCCAGTTTGTCGTTAAGCCGCGATTTTCCCGGGCAGACGATTTTATCCGCGGCCGAGCGGCAGTGTTCGATGGAAAGGAGGAGTACGAGGTGGATGCAAAGGGGGTCGTCTACCTGGTGAAGAGGGAAAAGAAAAAGTGACGGGTGCGTTCATAGCATCCGTGATGCCAGAAGGGGAAACCGGAGGCAGGCTTTCAATGCTAGGTTTGGGCGGAGGAGAACCCGGCCGCACCATCGCCTCGCTAATCAGGAGCAGCGGCACGACGAACATGCTCAACGCCGCAACTGCCCACTGGGCTCGCTTCGCTGACGACCATTTCGGGGTATAGGCAGCCATGAACGGCACGCACCTACGCTCTGAATCGCGCCAAGGGCCGGCGGCCTTTTTAGGCGGAAACTCGCGTCGGGGTGACTTCATTCTTGACGCCCATACGTGGCAGGTTGAAGGTCACGTAAGTCGAGGCGGGCGATGGGGTTCTGACGGCGATTGCCTTGGGTTGATGTCGGAATCTTGTGTAGATCCAATAGGGCTAGCGCCGGATACGAATCTGTGCCGCTATTGCGATAACGCCCCGACGGACGCGACGGACCCCGGTGGACTCAAGATCGTGATCCGGGGTATCGGCACCGAACGCACGTTTTCCGAGATTCAGAAGAATGACGAGTTCTTTGAAAAGGTCCTGTCAGCCTTTCAGGCTGTCGTCGGCGATTGTGCGAGACTCAAATTCGTGAACACAGAGCGTCTCAGCTACGGAACGCCGCGAAGAAATATGTACCACTACGCCGAGATTGGTTTCACGGAGAAATCGCCACGGGGCAAGAAATGCAAGTGCGATGCGTGTTGGCAGGACTTGAAGAAGGCGATTGAGTCCACGGACACGTTCCCCATCGAGATGACGCGCTCGACAAAGACGAGCCAGAACGGCTGGAACTCGAAGGATAACGTCGCAGTTGTCAATCCCGACTGGCAGCCGCTCCTTTGGGAACTCGTTCCCGTCGGTCCCAAGGCAAAACCGACGGGCGCCATTCTTGTCGCGTGGCCGACGGAGTTCGCCCCGTTTCTGTGGCACGAAGTCATCGGCCACGGGTTTCACGGTCTTCCTCAGCACGACCCGAGCGTACAGAACTTCATCGACCCGAGGTCGACGTACTACGACCCCGTAATCCAGATCGAGAACATGGCCCGACTTTGTCTTGGGTTGAGGGAGCGGGTTCATCAGTACTATACGTCAGCGGCTTATCAGAATCCCCAGAAATGCGACGTGCGGCCCTATACCGCGCCTATTCCGCCGCCGCGCGACTACCCGAACGGACCGGAAATCGGCGCCCGCTAGTGGGGCTGGCTGACGATGAAACGTACAGATTCGTTTATGCTCGGCATGATGACCTTTGTCGCAGCCAACTGCATTTCGTATTTCGCGTATAGCGGTGCGCCTTACGTGACCGGGTGGGGTAGATCGCCGGGAGGGCGGGAGATATTTGAGGAGGCTGGCTTTCCGTTCGTCAGCTATAGCGTGGCCGAAGGCTATGCGCCGCACTTTTTTTTGTCCTGGGTCAATTGCCTGAGGAACTGCGTCGTGGCGGTAATCGGAAGCTGCGCGCTTTCAACGTGCGCGGCGAAGCACCTGGCGCCGCTCTGGCCGGGGCACTCCAGGGGATTCCGTTGCTCGGCACGTGGACTGCTAGGGGTCACGACCCTCGTCTGCGCCCTGCTCGGAATCGGAATGATATCTCGGCGTTGGGGTCTTGTCGTGAGGGACGCGGTGTGCCTTGGGGGCCCGGTTTCTGTATACGCTTGGTGCTCGTATCGTCGCCAGCTAGGTTGGACCCGCCTAACGCTGGCTGCGGTCGGGATAACCCTGCTAACGCTCGTAATGGACCTCCGGTATCAAGAGCCGCCCATTGATGGCCGTGCAATGGTGAGGGCAGTACAGCCTATTGCCGAGCCACAATGGGGGGCGAGCGCGGCGGAGCACGATGAGTACGTCTTGCTCAGCTTCACGAGGCTTTTCTCCACGATCACGGTGGTCAGGGCTATCGTGCCCGTTTTCGGCTTGATGTCTTTGTTGGTTATTCTGGACGCTGTGGACGCCCTTACGGGAGGCAGAATACGTCACGGGGTTTTGAGGCAACTTGGCCGGGAGAAAAGGCGGGAGAAAAAAGGGTAGAGTCGAGAGGTGGCGCGGTGGGGTAGGCTTCGACATATTCTGTTTCGGGGTTTCCCCGGCTGTGTCTCAATAGTCGCATCCTGTGCTCCGTTTCCACCTCCCGCTCATCGAACCGGATGGGCGGATTTCTCGCATCCGGCTCCCGGACAAGGTTCGTGGTCCCGCCCATAACCGCTTCGGGGTATAATAGTGACCATGAACGGCACGTGCCTACGCTCTGAACCGCGCCGAGCGCCAGCGGCCCTTCTTGGCGAAAACTCGCGTCGGGGTGAATTTGTCCTCGACGGCCGCATGCGGCAGGCTGGATGGCACGTAAGTCGAGGCGGGCGATTGGGTTCTGACGGGGCTTGCCTGGCGAGGGCGTCGGGGTCTTGTGTTGATCCGATGGCGAGTGGGTCGAACCTCTACGAGTATTGCGGCGACGACGCAACGAACGGGACGGACCCGAGCGGGCTGGAGATTATCTCGCACTGCGACCTTAAGACCTACTTGCAAAAACACATCTCCTACACCGAGACGGGCTGGCTTTGTACCAAGGGTTCGACCGGCTATTTCTATGGTCGCTACGCCGGCGGCGACAACGTCACTAAATTCGGTGATTCGCTGGAGTCGGTTATTCTTTTCCAAATGGCCGACTCTTCCTACAAGTACCGAGTGAAGGGATCAACGGAGGAAGACTGCCTCGCAAACATCAAGAAGCAGGTCGAGGCACGACTGCGAATCGTCGAGAAGGCGCGAAATATGAGAAGCAGTTTTGGCAGCGACCAGCAAAATGTCCTCGACGCGCTCAAGCAGAAAACTGTAAGCCCGGACCAGCTTTATACCCAGTTCAACAACGCGGGTGCTACGTTTGCGTGCAATCTAGGCGCTCAGTTGGCGTTTTACGGGGGAATTGGGAACTGGGGCGGCTCCAGTACACGGAAACTACAGGGTGACTGGGTGCCTGGCGACTGGGGGTACATATCCAACAAAGCGTGGAAGAACCTGGGCACCTCCCTGGTCGGAGTGCCCGGGTGGTCGGCGATGTACGCAGGGGAAAACATAATCTGCGTGGGCGACGATCAGTATTGGGGCCATAGCCCGAAAGCGGAAGATGTTCGTTCGATGCAGCAGTGGTTTGATGAGATCCGCTCCTGGACGTACACGACACCGCCGCAGTATACCGCGAATTACTACTTCTTTCAAGTGTCCTGGGGGCGCAGGACCGTGAACGGCGAACCGGAGGTCTCTGGTAATGTCACGTTTCCAACCGTGGGCCTTGAGAAATAATTCCCCGTTTTGCCGGGGTCTCTGGCCGGGGCAGTAGCGCGTCACGCGGCGAGGTCGGGCAGGGGGTCCAAGGAAGATGACGCGACGCAGGTTCGGCATAACCGCTTCGCTGATCGCGGCTGTTTCAGTGGCGTGCCTGGCAGCATGTGCCCGGCTCGTGGTTGGCGTGCGCGCGGCGGCGGAGCAAAAACGGCTGGTGCAGGAAATTCGCAGCCACGGCGGGAAGGTCAGATACGCCTACGAGTATATCAGGAGCGTCCCACAGCCATCCCCTCTCCTCGTGAGTATTTTCGGACTGGATTTCTGCGCGGATGTCACGGAGGTAGGGTTTCCAAAAGGGACCGCCACTGACGCCCTGGTGCGAGCAACCAGCCGCCTACGAAGTCTGGAGTCTCTTATCGTCCTTGATAGCCCGGTTACCGATGCGGGGCTAGAATCTGTCGCCTCACTTAGGAAACTCGCAAGTCTCACTTTATGCGGGACCGAGGTAGGCGACGCGGGCATCAAATGGCTCCGCGGCCTGACGCGTCTACGTTTTCTGGATCTGGACCGAACAAAGGTCACAGACTCCGGTTTGGCGGAGCTCCACGAACTTGGCGAGCTGCATTGCTTATTGGTTCGCAGGACTCGCGTAACGGAGGATGGGCTGGCGAACCTTCGCAGCCTGCCACTCCTCGATGTCGTGAACGTTTCTGTGGGTGGCGATCGCGGGCTGGACGTGAGCAGGCTCCAGCGAGCGCTGCCGAGGTGCTTGATCTGCGGCGAGGATGATATGGGTAGAACAGCGTACTATCCGGGAGAGGCATGGGCGAGAAAACGGGATTGTGCCAAGAAGCTTGGAAAAGGAGGCCAACGCACATGAAGTGAGTTGAAAACCTTTGCAGGAGCCCTGCGGGTGAAAGCCCGCTCAGGAGAGCCTGACCAGCACCTGAAAGCCAGCCTTGCGCGGTCAGCGGTTCCCTTCCGGCACGCAAGGATCGCTCCACTTGACGACCATTTCGGGGTATAATACTGGCCATGAACGGCACGTGCCTACGCTCTGAATTGCGCCGAGCGCCAGCGGCCCTTCTTGGCGAAAACTCGCGTCGGGGTGAATTTATTCCTGACGCCTGCATGCGGCAGGCTGGATGGCACGTAAGTCGAGGCGGGCGATTGGGTTCTGACGGGGCTTGCCTGGCGAGGGCGTCGGGGTCTTGTGTTGATCCGATAACGTTCACGACCGACGCCCTGCCGAGCAAGCCCACGAGTTACGCTCCGACGCCCGACCAGTGGGCGCTGGCGGGGAAGATGCAGAGGCCGATTCAGCAGGCTACTGTCCGATACGTGTACCTCAGCATTGTGGACTGGAAGAAGTTTCCACAGCAGGATAAGCAAAAGATTGCTCAGGAATTTCAGAGGGTTACCGGAAAGGATCCCGCTTCGATAAAGGCGGGCGCTGTCGCGTACCTTTCTTTTCCGTCGATTAAGGGCAACGGAAAGAAGGGGAGCCCTTGGTGGCAGACTTGGAGCGCGCCGCCGCCGGCGCCGCCAGCCCCGCCCCCGATTGACTGAGCGA
>JBEKCP010000257.1:8176-11874 GCA_050014815.1 Thermoguttaceae bacterium
TGAGCGACCAACGAGGGGCCCTGTCCACTGGTGGGCGCCCGGCCATATATACAAAGCGGGGGTTGACGAGTGCGTATGCCGGCAGCGAACGTCAGTGGTAGGCTTGCCGCCGCGGTGGCTTTGATGCTGGCCGCGTCTACGGCCGCGTGGCTCGGACTCCAGTATAGCAGGGTCAGTCAGGTTCGGCGCGCGACGCGAGAGGTGGAACGACTCGGCGGATACGTTTTCCTAAGTGACATGTGTGATGAAACCGGGTGCCCCAATGGCCCCTTCGAGACGCCAGAGTCAGGTATCTTGCCGCGGCTTGAGGCACTAGTCGGTCGCGATTGGTTTTACAATGTCGCTTACGTTCGCCTCACGGGTACCGCGGTTTCCGACGACGACTTGGCGTTACTGAGATTGTTCCCCGATGTCCGCGCGATAGACCTGAAGGCGACTGCGGTTACCGACGCCGGCATGCGCTACCTCCGGCCGTTGCGGAATCTTCGGTTTGTTGAACTT
The DNA here is from genome assembly GCA_050014815.1 of Thermoguttaceae bacterium. GTDB lineage: Bacteria > Planctomycetota > Planctomycetia > Pirellulales > Thermoguttaceae > JBEKCP01. The sequence goes on from JBEKCP010000257.1 coordinate 8,678, forward strand.
GGCGGCACCCGCGTGACGGAGGACGGCTTTCGTGGGCTGCAATCGGCGATACCTGGCGTGAAAAGCGACCGCGATTTCGCGTTTGAACGTGAGAGGGCGTTTCTCCGATCGCTACGGCCAAGCGCCAGGGAAGACGGAGGTCTCGGGACGGAAGCGGACAGGTAGAGCAGAAAAGGGAGCAGGGAATTAAAGGTGACGAGATACAGCAATAAGTATAAGGATTGCCCATGCCCCAAGCGGTGATTTGTGTGCGCGGCGAGGGCGGCATTTCGGCGTCCTCCGACGGGTGGGTGGCCCGTGTTGTTCTGTCCCTGCGGGCATGTGCATCGGGGTGCGTCAGCGTCGCGCCCTTGCCGTCGTTCTTGTGCGCCGAAGCGTCGGGGGACACGAACCGATATTGGAGAAGAAAAGGTGACAGCCAGAAAGCGCCGGGATAAACCGGCAGAGAGTAGCGGATGAAAGAGCCATACAGGAAAGGACTAGCGATCCATCCTGACCCCGAGTCATGCGCCGGCGGTGGCGACATCGCGGGTGAAGCGTTGACAGGGGCACACGCAGGCCAGCTATTGAGCTCCGAAATCACCATTCCGGCGTGCCGACCTCGTTGGTGTGAAGGGAAGGCTACATGAGCGGTGACGCCAATCGCAAGCCACCGCAAGACGCCGCGGAGTCGAAGGCCCTGCGCATGCGTGGAAACTCTCTGCACGGGAACCGGGAGGCCCCAGTCACTTCCTCGGCCGGTGGCGGCGAGGAACGGTCGGAGAAGGCTCATCGCCGAACGCCCGACATGCACGTGACTGGGGAGTCGGACGGTCCCATAGTACCCGAGAAGCGGGCGAACAAGGCTGGCCCGACGGCGGCTGCGGAGTCCGTGGAGGGAAGGGGATCGACCAAGGGGAACGCCTTGCAGACGACCGCGGGCCGGACTCAGGGCCGGGAACCCGCGTCGCGCGGACTGTGGGGCGTACGGGAAGCGGCCCGTCGGGATGAGAAGATGCGGTTCACTGCGCTGCTGCACCATGTGACGCCGGAACTCCTCCGGGCCAGCTACTTCGATCTGAAGCGGCAAGCGGCCCCGGGAGTGGATGGGGTGACGTGGCAGGAGTACGGGCGCGAACTGGAGGCACGGCTTGCCGACCTTCACGAGCGCGTCCACCGCGGCACGTACCGGGCGAAGCCCTCGAAACGGGCATGGATTCCCAAGGCGGACGGACGTCAACGCCCGCTGGGAATCGCGGCCTTGGAAGACAAGATCGTCCAACAAGCCGTGAAGACCGTGCTCGAACAGATTTACGAAGAGGACTTCCTCGGTTTCAGCTATGGATTTCGGCCCCGCCGCGGCTGCCACGATGCCCTCGACGCCTTGTGGGTCAGTCTGACGGAGCGCAAGGTGAACTGGGTGCTCGATGCGGACATCCGTGGATTTTTCGACGCCATCGACCACGGCTGGCTGATGAAATTCCTCGAACACCGGATCGCGGATCGCCGGATTCTGCGGCTCGTGCGCAAGTGGTTGCGTGCGGGCGTATCGGAGGACGGCGCGTGGTCGCGGACCACGGTAGGGACGCCGCAAGGGGCGGTGATTTCGCCCTTGGCGGCCAATGTGTTCCTGCACTACGTCCTCGACCTCTGGGTGCAACAGTGGCGTGCGCGGCACGCGCACGGCGAGGTCATCGTCGTGCGTTATGCCGACGACTTCGTGATGGGATTCCAACACTGTGACGACGCGGAACGCTGTCTGCAAGCGCTGCGGGCGCGTCTCGCCAAGTTTGGGCTGGAGTTGCATCCCGAAAAGACCCGCCTGATCGAGTTTGGCCGCTTCGCGGCCGAACGCCGAGCCAAGCGGGGCGAAGACAAACCGGAGACGTTCAACTTCCTGGGATTCACGCACATCTGCGGGACGACCCGGAAGGGGACGTTTACCATCCACCGACGTTCGATTGCCAAGCGTATCCGCTCCAAGCTGCAAGAAATCAAACAGCAGTTGCGGAGCAAAATGCATGAGGCGGTCTCGGCGGTGGGCGCGTGGCTGCGGTCGGTCGTGCAGGGCTGGTTCAATTATCATGCCGTGCCCGGCAACTACCCCAGTCTCGAACGGTTCCTCCAGCAGGTCGAGCGGCTGTGGCTGCGCGTCATACGCCGCCGCAGCCAGCGCGGCCGTCGCCGCTGGGACTGGTCGCGGTTCTCCCGGCTGTCTCGCCAATGGTTGCCCCGCCCGAAGATTTTGCATCCCTATCCCAACACCCGATTCCGCGTTGCACACCCGCGTGTTGCGCACCCGAGGTAAGAGCCGTATGAGGTAGTTCCTCACGTACGGATCCGTGCGTGGGGCCGCCCGCAAGGGCGGTCCCTACCGCGACCCAAATCTGGCGTGTATAGCGAACATGGAGAAGGGACGCGATTGGATAACCCGGCTGCTCCTTCTTTGCCCTCCCACGCGGCCGGAGCGTCGATTCGGGGAACAAAGTCGAGGAGCAAACGGGGAACAAGGGGTCGGAAGAACAAAGGGACCTTGGTGGAGCCGGGCGCGAAAACCGGCATGCAATTGGGGAAATCGCTGATATTGGCCAGATTGGGCGAGGCGCGACAATGACGTAAGCGTCCCGCCGAACACGTAGGGAGAAATCGCCGACGCGGCGATGGCTTGGGGGGTGGCAAGTGATTAGGCAGGACGCCAGCGGTGGGGGAGCAGGGCGAGAAGTTCTTCCTCGCTGGCCTCGGGCAGCATGGCCGGGAGGCGGGTGAGCACATCGCGGTAGTAGACCCACGGATCATGGCCGTGGCGCTTGCAGGAGGCCAGGCATGCAAAATGGGGCGGGAGTCCTTGATGCGATCCGACGCGGCAGCTGCCCGCGGAGCCCGCAGGGATCGCTCCGCTTGGCGACCATTTCGGGGTATAATAGCGGCGATGAACGGCACGTGCCTACACCCTGAACCGCGCCGAGGGTCAGCGGCCTTCTTAGGCGAAAACTCGCGCCGGGGTGAATTTGTTCCTGACGCCCATACATGGCAGATTGAAGGTCACGTAAGTCCAAGCGGGCGATGGGGTTCCGACGGGGCTTGCCTGGGGTTGGCGTCGGAATCTTGTGTAGATCCAATCTCAGCAGACATCAACCTGTACCGCTACTGCGCCGGGAACCCAACCGTTTACGTCGATCCGAGTGGACTGAAGATCCACGTCGAAAACCCCGCTTACT
>JBEKCP010000258.1:0-8153 GCA_050014815.1 Thermoguttaceae bacterium
CGGCCATTGCTCGCCGCGTTCGCCCGCCAGGCCGTCGAAGATCGACCGGGCTTCGTCCTCCCGCAGCAAAACAAGCAGGCAGAGGCCCGCCTTGTACCGGATCTGTTGCCCCACCTCCGGCGAATCGAAGGTCCGAGATTGGTCCTGGTACTCAACCAAGGCCTCCGCATATTTCCCCGCGTCAAACAAGGAGTCGCCGCGTTCCAGGGGACTGGGGGTCTCCGGGAGAGATTGACGGAGGCCCCGAACCTCGCACAAGCCGACCCCGTGCGGCCAATCGATGGCGAACACTCCGGGTTCCCCCGTTCGCGGCGCAAAGGGATCGAAGAAGTCCACCGGCTGCAGGCTGCCGATTTCCAATTGAAGATGATCACCGATCTTGCTCGCCTTGAGGCGAAGCAGGCCGGGCGGCACGTCGGCCGCTGCGAGGTACTGCGTCCGCAACGCGACAGGGCCGCGCAGAATCTGCAGCTCGATCACCCCCTGCCCCTTGCGGTTCTCGGCAAACGAAGCTGCGCGCGACGGCTTGGGCTGGCCCGCCGCCTTCTCGGGCGGCATCGTGCGAAGCTGAAACCGGTATTCGCGATTGTCGTGCACGATCGAATCGGGCCGCCCGCCTGCATCAGGGCCAATGATGGCCGCGTTCAGCACCAATCCCAACTGGTCGGCCTTCTCCCAGGAGGCGTCGAAAACTGCCTCCAGGAGCACGCGTCCTGCGCTGGCCACGCGCGTCGCCAATACGGATCCGGTTCCTTGCTTGCCGGCCGGCGCGTCTTTTCGCGACAAGGCGTCTTTTCCGACGGCCACCGTGGCCGGGTCGAATGCGGCCGGAAGATCGGTGAACGGCGCGGAAAGATGGAAGACGGTCTCCCAGTTCTGAAGCCGTCGCTGGAGCGCCACCCGGATGGTTTCGGCCTTTTCGGCGTCGCGCTCCGTCAAGAGAGCGAGTAACGCCTCGATCTGCGCCAGTTGTGCCGCCGCGAGCGTCGGCCGCTTCAGTTGCTCCTGCAACCCGGCGGCAAGACGCTGGACAAGGCGCGCCCGAGCTTGCGTCGCCTGTTCCGGGGCCCGCCGGTCGAGTTCGACGATCTTTGCATCGACGGCCGCCAACCGCTCGGCCGACCAGTCGCCGGCGTCGAAGTCCGCTTCCAACGAGGTGACCAAGGTCGCGGTCTGACGGTCCGCCCGGCTCTGGACCACCAGGTAGCTGCCGATGATCATTATCAGGAACGCCGCGCCGGCAATAGCCGAGATAGCGGGCCGACGCGCCACGGTGCGCCACAATCGTGTGATCGGGCCTTCGCACCGCGCCAGGATCGCCTCTCCGGCGAGGAATCGCGCCAGGTCGTCGGCCAGGTCGCCTGCACTCCCGTAGCGCCGGGCCGGGTCGTGGGCCATCGCGTGCAGGCAGATCGTCTCCAGGTCGCGATGGATCCGCGGCGCAAACCGTCGCGGGGGCGGCGGCTCGTCCGTTTGTACCTGGCGAATCACCTCGCCGCTGCTGCCCAGAAACGGCGGCCGGCCGCAAAGCAGGTAATAGAGCACGGCGCCCAACGCGTAAATGTCCGAGTGCGTGCCAACCTGATGCACATGCCCCGCCGCCTGCTCCGGCGCCATGTAGGCCGGCGTTCCCAGCACCTGGCCGGAATGCGTCAGATCGCTCTCCGTAAAGGCCAACTGCTTGGCCAGTCCGAAATCCATCAGCATCGGCTGCCCGGAAGCCCCCTCCACCATCACGTTGCTCGGCTTAATGTCACGGTGGAGGATACCGCGGTGGTGGGCGTGGTCGACGGCCCGAGCGAGCCCGAGCAGTATTTCGGCCGCTTCGCGCCCGTTGGGCTTGTGATCCTTTGCCCATTGAGCGAGGGTCCGGCCCTCGACAAGGGCCATGCTGATGTACGGCCGACCGCCGGATCGGCCGACTTCGTAGATCGTGCAAATGTTGGGATGCTGGAGGCCGGCCGCAGCCCGCGCCTCCCGCAGGAACCGCTCCCAATCCTCCTCGTCCAGCCAATGCTCCGCCAGCGGCATCTTCACCGCCACGATGCGGTCGAGGACGCGATGGCGGGCGCGGAGGACCATGCCCATCCCACCCCGCCCGAGGACCTCGATTACGTCATGGTCGGGGATCTCCGGCAACTCCGCCTGTTGCGGGGGCGCGGACCGGGCGTCCTCTTGGCCCACGTCACGCGGGACGAAGGTCTGCGTGGGGGCGTCGCCCGCCGGGCGTGGTTGAGCAGTGGCCGCCTTGCCGTCCGCCACGTGCGGATCGCAAATGATGTCGGGGAGCGTTACGCTCCCGTCTGGCAAAGCCTCCGTCAACGTCTCCGCGTCAGCGGGCAGGCAAGGAAGATGATCCTCCCAGGTCGGGGGCCGACCGCTGCGGTATTCACGGTCGATGCGCAACAACTCGCGGAGCAGCGCCGGTCGATCGGCCGGTGCCGCATCTGCCAGGAACTGCTCGGTCGTCGGCTGTTGGCCCGACTTCCACGCGTCCTCGAAAGCCAGGCAGACGCAGTCGATGCGCCGCTGCAACGAGAGCGACAGCGTGGGGTCGTGCGCAGAGTCGTTGTCCATCCGCGATTTCCTTGTCCAGCAATCACGCGGAAGCAAACCCCTCCCTCAGTTCCTGTTTCCAGGTATCCCGGATCAGCCTCAATCGCCGCTCGACGGTAGGCAGGGAACGGCCGATCCGGGCTGCGATTTCTTCGCTCGTATACCCCTGGAGCTTGCAAATCGCAATCCGCTCTAATTCCTTCTCGCCCAATAGGCGGAACAGCCGGTCCACCGATTCGACCATCTCGGCGGCGAAGTCGGGTGTCGGCTCGGGGCCTGCCACCTGCCCAATCCCGCCCCCGCCCTCCGACGAGCAGCCGTCTCCGAGCACCGACTCGCCGGCCACTTTCCCGCCGCCTCGCTTCTTCCGCCTCTGCGCCCTCAGTTCGTCGCAGGCCTTTCGCTCCGTAATCCGGACGATCAGGTGCCATAGGTCGTGGCGGTCGTGCAAGTCGGGAAAAAGGTTGTCCCGGGCGCGACGGCAAAAACTCTCAAAGACGACCATCGCGATGTCCTCCTCGTCGGCAACGCGCCGGGAAGCGGAGCGGAGCTTCCTGCGGGCGAGGCCGACGAGCCTGCGAAAGTACCGTTGCCACAGCCTGGCCGCGGCCGTCTGCTCACCGGCCTTCAGGCCCTCGATCCATTGACTGACGGAGGCTTCGACGCGCGACGCCGACTGCGACGAACTGCTACCACGTTCGTGGGACACTTCGGCCGTCTCCCTTATAACCTCCTATTATAGGTGTGGTGGTAAGTCTTGCAAGGGGGGCAGGTGGGAACAACTCTTCCGGCTCAAGAGCGGGGGGGCCGGAGATGGGTAACTCTCGCCGGGGCCGGGCCCGACCCTTCGCACCCGGTGATGGGTTGGCGGCACGAATTGCGATTACCCCAATAGACAAGACCTCGGCAGCGTCCCGCATCCCGAGACCATTCCCAATTAAGGAGCCGCAGCATGAGGCGATCGTTTTTCTCGTTGCTCGGCGTCGCTGGGTTCAGCACAATGGGAAGGCCGGTACGATGAACACCTCTTCCGTCCAAACGGCCTTGCGCATTCTTCGTGATGAACTGTTTCCCGGCTCCATGCCCTCAGCGGCCGGAGAGAATCCGCCGCACGATCTCCGCACCAAGGCCGATTTTGTTCGCGCCGTAGAGGCGCTGGCTGGTGACTTCAGCAGGCGTGCGTTTGCGGAGTCCGACATCTACGACATGAAGGCCGTCTTCGTGCTCTGCCCCTACAACACCTGGAAGCAAACCTTTGGGGAACCACGAGACGTCGAAGAATATCATGTTGCGGCCTGCCACCGTGCCGTTCGGATGTGGGAGCAGCCCTGCAGTGACGGAGTGGTCCGCTGCGTTGGGTATTTCGTGGACGATCCCCACGATGGTCGATGGGTTGTCTTGACGCGAGTATGTCTCTTCTAATGGGGATTCCGACTTTTGGGTGAACGAAATGTGAGGGTTTCAGCGGGGTGTGCGTCAGCCCCCGGATTTTCTGAGGCATGGCTCGGATGTCCAAAGGTGGTCGAAGTCGGAGGGTTGAAACGGAAGTGCCCTGAGAGCATGGGGCTCCCAGGGCACTGGTGCCTTTGGCACATCCTCAGCTCGGATCCTTGGCGCGTAGAGCGTGTGGAATTGCGACTGAAGGAAGGAGAAGTCCATGTGTACTTGGGGTGAGAATCACAGTTCCGTCCGCCTGAACGATTCCAGAGACTTCCCCGCGACCATTCGGGGGTATACGCCTGCCAATGGTCAGAAGGAGCGCGTTCATGTCAACCGCGGGTTGCGGCGGGCAGAGCCACGGCTTGACAAGCGAGATCCAGAGCGAGAGTGCTATGGCCCACGCGGTCATTGCCGCCAGGAGATGCCGCAAGCGAAACTGATACCAGCGGCGTTTGGGCTTTGGTCCAGCGGGTTGGGGTTCTGTTACGCTCATGTCATCTTGCTCGTTGCCACCAACGCCCAGTCTGGCCGCCGCCGTACTCTCCAGCATCAGCCAGGCCCGAACTACACTCGATTCTACCTGGGGTCGGAAGCCGAAACCACCGCCGAGGCGTCCGCGCAGCGGCTCAGCGGCCAGGTCGTGTTGGTAATGACTCAGTTGTCCATAAATCGCCCGGCAAACAGGAACAGAAGGACTGAGGCCGCCATAAGTGTGCCGCCGAAGTACGGTCCTCCCCAATCACAGTACCAGACGATAGCTCCCAGGACGAGCACCAGCACAGCGACCCCGTATCGAAGCAGCGGGCTAAGCCCGGCCCACCATTCATAGAAACGTGGCCCGAACGGCTCGTACATAACTATCGCTCCTGCCAACGGGACGCATGGCGGTCGCCGCAGGGCGATTCCCGAAGGGAACTTTGCCGCCGTGCGGTGTTGGCCGCTACCTTTCAATGTTCACTTCTCGACTTCCTTGACCATCCTTACATCCCACAGTTCGATCGACTTGTCCCGACTGCCCGAAGCGAGGGTGTTTCCGTCCGGGCTGAACGCCACGGACAGAACCCCTATGGTAGAGACGTTCCTACCGCTGGCGACCTCCCACAATTTAATCGACTTGTCGTGACTGCCCGAGGCCAAGGTTCTTCCGTTCGGGCTAAACGCCACGGATGAAACTACTTCCGTATGCCCTTTAAGTGTGGCTGTCTCCTTGCCAGTAGCGACGTTCCACTTGATTGTCCAACGGTAGGTGCTGGTCGCCACCGCAGGTGGTCGCCGAAGGCGACGCTGCGGCCGCATCGTGTTGGGCTCGTCATTTTGTTCTAGGAGCAAACGGGTCTACGCCGGGTTCGATCTTAACTGGCGAGTCTGTTTCGGCTGAAGTTGCTGGAGGCTTGTCGCCCGGTTTGTGAGGAAACGCCCGATCGACCGTCGCCCGCAACTCCGCCACCTGCACGGCCAATTCCTTTACCAGGAAGCCGAACGTTGCCATCGCGGCCTTCTCTGCGGCGGCTTTATCAATCGCGGAATTCTCCATCTCTGCAATCTTCTTGTCGTCAGCCGCCTGTTCCTTCTTGAGTTCCTTGTTCACGGCCTCCAAGGCGGCGATACGCCGCTCGGCCGCCGATTTTTGTTCGATCCGTTGTTTGCGAATCTGTGCGAGTTCGTGTTTCCGCAGCTCGATTTCTCTCCGCAGAAGCTCTAGCGGCTGTCCGCCGGACGAAGGAGGATCGGCTCCCCATCCCCCGGGAGCCCCGAACAAGGCAATCGCTACGAAAGTACAGACAGTTCTCGGCTTGCCAACGACGTTCACGGCTCGCTCCTTTCGTCACTACCATGTGCCCGCGTTTGCCTTCTGCCGCTGGCTGAGGGCTTTTCACCCGATTTCTGCGGCAGCGAGCGGTCGAAGATGTGCCGCAGTTCTACTACGGCCTTGTGCAGCAGGTCCATGTTCCGCAGCGTCTCGTCTGGCAAAGGGGGCCTCTTTGCTCCACCCCACTCGCGCAAAGCTGACTCCAGCGTCGCGATTCTTCCGGCGTTGCGAGCTTGCTCTCTCGCCAGCTCCTTGTTCTCGCTCTCCAGAGTGGCGATCGCCCGCTCGGCAGCCACTCTCTCGTCGGCCTGCTGTTGGCGAGCCTCTCGCAACTGATCGCTGAGAGACGACAGTTCCCGCAAAGCCCGCTCCAGGGATTGTTCGTCAATGGCCTGTTTCTTGCCTCGGTCCACTTTTGCGCCTTGGTCGAGCTGCTGTCCCGGCGCAGGCATAGCGAACATGGCCAAACAGGCAGTGAAAAGCGTGGCACTTATGGACGGTGCATTCTTGGTCGCATTCATACGGCCTCCCTGGTAGAAGAACTTGCGAACGGTTGCGAGGGCCGACACCGCCGACCTTTTCACCGCGCCCTCATTGTACTCCACGCAAGGGGGGATTCAAGATGAGTTTGTTCGCGCACATAGTCATCGGGATGCCGACAATGCTGGCCAACAGCAGCCAGTACCACCAGAGGAAATCCCTCTTGGACGGCGTGAAGCAACACGATCCCATGGCGCTGTGCCTCCTACGAAATGTTTGCCGTAAATTGAGCCCTAATGGTGGAGGAGGTGACTTCTGGTAGAAATAGGGCTACCGTAAACGCCAACTCCATGATACCCGGGGCCACCGCACCCCGCCAGATCCCCGGTTCAGCCTTTCCGCTCTCACCGGCGAAGCGGAAGCTCAACGGGGCAGTCCGGTTCCCTGTGGGGCCACCAGGCTCGCGCGATGAGGGGTGCAGGAACGGCAGCACCCGCTCGGCGGTGGTCTGCCAATCAGCGTCTACAGCGGCTCTCGCTTCCGCTCGGTGTTCAACTCCGGCCCCGCCTTGCGGCGCTTGTAGGTCGCGCTGTAGTTGACCACCTGCTTCTTCCCCGGCGGCAGGTTCAGGAAATACTTGACGTGGTTCTGGTCCACTCGCTCCACGCGGCCAGGTATGTTGTGCAGGTCCACATAGGCCCCCGGTTCGTTGGAGTTCCAGTCCTTGGGCGGCTGGCCTTCGCCCCACAGCACCACGTTGGCGTCGAACCGCCGCTCCAACTCGGTCTTGGCCACCACCGGCTTTCCGGAGACGATCTCCTCCTCGTAGAAGAACGTCTCGTCGTAGTCCACCAGGTCGTAGTAGAGCACGAACTGGTCGTCCAGCCGCCGCTTGTACTGCCGGGCCACGACGTTGGTGGTCTGCTGGTCTTTCAAGCGGCGGACGATGGTGCCCACCACCAGCCGCGTCTGCGCGTTGTCGTAAAGTTCGCCGGAGTTGTTGGCCACGCGAACGTAGCCGGTCAGGTTGAGCTTCGTCTCGTCCTCGTTGGCGATGCCCACGTAATCCGCCGACCAGGTGATGCCGCTGGTGAAGTACCGAATCTCGACGGGGATCTTGCCCGCCATCTGGCTCTTGATGTTCCACTGCAAGGCGTCGTTGCGGCCGGACGGAAACGTGGTATCGACCAGGTCTACCTTGTCCTGATGATCGAGGATTCTGAACTCGATGCTCGTGGGGTCGATGAGCGTATTGGCCCAGGAGAACTGGATGCGGTTGACGCCCTCCTTGACGGTCAGGAGCCGGTGCTCCCGGACCATGGTGATGTCTTCGGAGTTGTAGATGGTGAGCTGGGTGCCCTCGCGGGTGGGCAGGGTCAAGAGGTCCACGGCGGCCATGGCGGGCGTGGCGACGGCAAGGATCAACACCAGCGACAGCCAAAACGGGTGGGTCCGCACGTCCGATACTCCCCTGGATGAGGGCTATTTCCTATTCTACTCCACACTTGGCAGTTCCGCTACAGCCCCTGAGGTTAGACGTGGGATGGGCCGCTGGAGTTCCCGGAAAGGTGCTGTGGGAGCATCGCCGTGCCGGTACGGTAGTTGACGCCGCAAGCCGGGAAGCGACAATTGAACGAACCATGGAGCACATCACAAAGGAGTCACCGCGATGACAGGTAAATCTCATCCTCACTGCCTGCCGGAAGTCGGGGAGTTTCTTGATTCAGGTCCCTTGAAGGGGGTGATCGGGGGAAGGGACGTCGAGTCTTCCCATGGCGAAACGCTGACCACCCTCGACCCCGGGTCCAAGGAACCGCTGACCACGGTCTACGCGATGCAGCCCGACGACGTCGATCGGGCGGTTCGG
>JBEKCP010000259.1:0-8149 GCA_050014815.1 Thermoguttaceae bacterium
GGCCAGCCGCACCGCCAGGAAGGCCCAGAGCACCGCGGGCCGATCGCCCAGCGCCTCGAAGGGGTTGAAGGCCGGCCGGGCACCCATGTCCGCCACCCAGCCCACCCCGCACATCGAGAACAGCTTCCGATCAATCCCCAACCGCCAGAGGCCGACCCAGACGGCGATGCCCAGGGCGCCGACGGCCAGGGCTACCAGGCTGGGGCGACGCAGCGGCCGCGGATAACCGGGAAAGACAATCGCCACCGCGGCGAGCGTCAGGGCGATCTTCACGGTGTAGACCAGCGGGTAGGCGGCGTAAGGAATGGCCAGCCCAATGGCCTGACCACCGACGTGGTCCCGCGACGGCTCCAGCGAGCCCACCAGCGAGAAGATCGCCAGAGGCAGGACCGGGGCGATCCACGGGCGCCGGGACAGCAAAGGGGATAAGTACATTTTATATCCCCTGTTCCCGTCCGCCGCGTGCGGCCCTCATTCAAGCAAGTCGACGAATACTTCGTCCGACAACGATCGCTCGGCGGCGATGCCCAACTCGTCTTGCTGGCGCCGCTTGCCGACGGTGTGCCACGCGCTGACGCCCCGCAGTTCGGGCATGATCTCGACCAGTTGATCGACGAGCGTCTGGGCCATCAATCGGATCGTGTCCTCGGGGGACTGTTCGAAAATGGCCAGCGTGGTCTTCATGAGGCGCACCAACTGGGCCCGCTGGAGCAGAGGCTGCGAGAGCGAGTCTTGCGTTTCGATCAGCAACTCCGCGACCGGCACGTCCAACGCCTTTTGCCACTCGTAGAGTGTGCTCAGCGGCAGGTCGGTGGTCTCCTCTTCCTGGTGGGAAATATCGGAGATCTCCACATTCAGTCGTCGCGCCACGGTGCGGCGCGAGATCCCTTGAAGCCGTCGCACGGTTGCCAAACGGTGCAGCGGGCGCGTCCCGGCGGGAACCCGTACCTCGCCCTCTTCGCCTGTTCCCGACGCGGAATCCACGATGCTCATGAGAAGCTCCTGGCGCACAAGCCGCAAATCAAATGATGGAAGCCAAGAAAACGACGGTGTTCGACGCAGACACAAAAAGAAAGCCACGAAAAGCAATCGACGAACACGCGCCCCTTCTCAGCGATCTATAATAACCGGCCCGCAACGAGTCCGCAACAACGGTCCCTGCAAAAAATTTGCATCAGACGGAATAGGCCGCCGTTAGGGCTCGTCGGACGGTCCGCTCGGGGCAGGGAATGAACTCTGGTCGGGGGGCTAACCGCCATGCCGCCGGGGTGCCCGCTCGCGGGTCGCGGCAGGGCCGAAACCTGCCTTCCCCCCGCTGCCGGGGCCGGATAGAATGAGCAGGATGACCGGCGGGGCTCCCCCGCCGGCAGCAGAGGAGGCAATTATGGAACGTGAATTCTTCGATCGGGCCGAGGCCATTCGGCAGCGGATCCTCCAGCTCCGGGACTCTCTTTGACCTGGCCGGCAAGAAAGCGGAGACCGAGGCCATCGAGGGCCGGATGGGCCAGCCCGACTTCTGGAGCAACCGGGAGAAGGCCCAAGAGGTCGTCGCCCGGCTCAAGGAGCTCAAGGCCCTCGTCCGCCCGCTGGACGAGGCCTTCAAGACCTCCGAGGATCTCGGCGCCATGATTGAGATGGCCGAGGAGGACGAGGGCATGGCCGCGGCCGTGCCCGACGAGCTCCTGCGGCTGGAAAAGATGGTCGCCGACCTGGAAACCCGCTCGCTCTTGAGCGGCCCCTGGGACGAGAGCGCCGCCCTGGTGACCATCAATGCCCGCGACGGCGGCACTGATGCCAACGACTGGGCCGAAATGCTCTTGCGAATGTACCTGAACTGGGCCAAGGACCACGACTACGCCACCGAGCTCCTCGACCGCCAGGAGAACGAAGAAGCGGGGATCAACAGCGCCACCATTGCCGTCCGTGGCCCGATGGCCTACGGATATCTCAAGGGCGAGGCGGGCATCCACCGGCTGATCCGCATCAGCCCGTTCAACTCGGAGGGCAAACGGCAGACGAGCTTCGCCGCCGTCGACGTCTCGCCGGAGGTCTCCGAGGAGATCAAGATCGAGATCCGCGACGAGGACCTGGAGGAACAGGCGATCCGTTCCAGCGGGCCGGGCGGCCAGCACGTCAACAAGACGTCCAGCGCCATCCGCATGCGGCACATCCCCACCGGCATCGTCGTCCATTGCCAGGCGGAGCGGAGCCAGCACAAGAACCGGGCGATGGCCCTCCGAATGATCCGCGCCCGGTTGGCCCGCATCGAGGAAGAGAAACGCGAGGCCCAGCAGGCCGCCAAGTATACCCAGATGCCGAAGGTCGGGTTCGGCTCGCAGATCCGCAGCTACTTCCTGCACCCGGAGCAGCGGGTGAAGGACTCGCGGACCGGCTACGGGGAATCCAGTTTCCACAACGTCCTGGACGGCCGCATCCAGGGCTTCCTGGACGCCTATCTCCGCTTCCGCGCCAAAGGACAGACCCCCTCCGGCGGAAAGGATAAGGATGAGTGAATCGTCGGGTAAGAAACTGACAGGAGCCAGAAAGGACACCGATCTCCTGGAAGGGCTCGAAGACCGCTATTGGGCTGAAGAAGGCCGCAAGGCCATCGAGGAATTCAAGCGGTCCGGCCAAAAGCCTATTCCCTGGGACGAGATCAAGGCAAGGCTGGGGCTCAGTGACTCTGCCACGGACGGACCACGGATCAAACACGGATGATTCAGTGAACAAATCGCTGACCCGCTGTCTTCGATCTGTGTTCGATCTGTGTTTCATCCGTGGCTGAATCCGGAAGTTATTCTTCCGCCGGACCTAAACGGCGATGTTCTACGATCCAGTGTCGTCCGGTTATAACGCTCTCGCCGGTCGTATCGCCGTGTTGCACCGCCGCAACGCTCGATGTTGACGAAATTCCCCACGTTGCCAAAAAGGATGCTACCTTTTCTATAGAGTGGGATTAGGCGCTAGATCCCGCGGGCATAGTCATCCCGGCCGAGGACCAGGCCATGTGGCGGTCAAGGACGAGCAGCCTCGAAGCAGCCATCGCGGTAGCGCTCTGGGCATTGATCGCTCCAGGTTGCACCAATCTCAGGATTCCTCGGATCGATCCGACGGGCGAGCGGCTCTTTGTCGAGTCGCCTCCCCCGGCCGCGCCTTGCCCTGCGACCGCGCCTTGTCCTGACATCGCCCCCCGGACGCAGCCCGGGGGTGTTGCCCCTTGCCCGCCAGTCGCGGCGGCTCCTCCAGCGGCCCCCCCCGGCCGCGGTCCCACCCGCATCGCCCTGGAGGACGACGTGGCGGTGCTCCTGACGCCGCACCGCGTCGTTGCACCAACCGGCAGCCAGGTCGTGCTGATGGCCGGCGTCCAGGGCTGCGACGGCTACCTGCGGACCAATCGCCGGCTGGAGTGGTCGGTCGCGCCGGGCAGCGTGGGGCAATTCGTCGCGATCGAGGAGGGCAGCCTGACCGACTTCCTGGTGGGCGATTTCACCCGGCCCAGGAAGATCACCAACACCTACGCCGTTGGGAGCACCTCGCGGCGATACGAGCGGTTGACCGGCGGCCCCGGCAATCCGGACATCGTGGTCGCGAGGGGGCAAGGCTGGATCACGGTCACCTCGCCGGTGGAGGGCACCAGCCACGTGATGGTCCGCGCCCCGGACGTGGTCTGCCCGAATGCCCAGGTGCAATCGGCCCTGATCCACTGGATCGACGCCGGTGCCGTTTTTCCGCCGCCGGCGATCAATCCGGCGGGCACGCGGCATGTCTTCACCACAACGGTGCTGCGGCAGAGCAACCATGGTCCACAGGTGGGCTGGATTGTGCGGTACGAGATCGTTGGGGGCCCGCCCGCCGGTTTCGCCCCCGCCGGGGCCCAGGCGATCGAGGTGCCCACGAATCCGGCCGGGCAGGCCGCCGCCGAGATCTTCCAGCCGCAGCCGGGCGAAGGGACCAACCAGATCCGGATCCAGGTGATCCGCCCAGCCGACCTGCAAGTGGCTGCCCCGGGCGGTGTGCCCTCCGGGTTGGACGGCGAGCGACTCGTGGTGCTTCCCGACGGCGGCACGCTGGCCACCTGGACCGCGGCGGCCCCGGGTATGGGCGAGAGCGGGCCGCCAGCCGCGGCCCCGGGCCCAACGGCCGCCCCCACGGTCCCGGCAGCGTCCGCTTCGCTGGGCGTCCAGCTCACCGGCCCCGGCGAGGTCCCCGTGGGGGGCAGGGTGGCCTTCGAGATCCTGATCACCAACCGCGGCCAAACGGTTATCCCGGCCTTGATGCTCACCGACACCTTCGACGAGGGCCTGGTGCTCGTGAATCCGAGTACGGGGCAGCCGGTCCCCAACCCTAAGACGAAGCCGATTAAGAACCGGCTCGTAGTGAACCTCGCGCCAGGGCACATTTCGCGGACGACGGTGAACTTCACCGCCGTGCGAGCGGGACAGTGGTGCCATACGGTCGATGTCACCGGGCCGGACGGCATCCGTGGCAGCGCCCGCGGCTGTGTCACCGCGATCGAGGCACCCGTGGGCCCCACTGCGGTGGGGCCTCCAGGCATGTTCAACCCGCCGACAGCACCCGGAACGCCGCCGGCGGAGGGCGCGTCCACTCCCATCGCCGTCACGATCGAGGGACCGCGGCAGGGCACCGTGGGGCAACTCGCCGAGTTCACCATGGAAGTGACGAATACCAGCTCCAAGGCCCTGAACAATATCAAGGTCAGCAACGAGCCCGACCCCGAACTGGTGGCCAAGTTCGCCACGGAGGGCTACAAGGCCGAGGGAGAGAAGCTGGTTTGGACCCTCCCGGAGCTAGCCCCCGGCGCCAAGGTGCAACTGAAGGTCCAGAGCCGGTGTGACCGCGTGGCCCAGCGGGCGTGCAGCCGCGTCGTGGCGAGCTTGCCCGACGGGACCCGCGTGGAGCGCGAAGCCTGGCTGGAGATTCGCGAGGCGGCCGGCCCGGCCGCCGGCGGTCTGACGCTGAGCGTGGCGGAACTGCAGAACCCCGTCGTGGCTGGCAAGGCCGTTACCTACGTCATCCGTGTAACCAACGCCGGCGCGAAACCCGAGAGCCAGGTGGGCGTCACCGTCACGGCGCCCCCCGAGGTGACGGTCAACCTTCTCCAAACCACCGGGCCGACGCCCAACACAAAGTACACGCTGGAAGGCAAGACGGTACAGTTTGATCCGGTCCCCGACCTCCTGCCCGGAAAGACGCTGACCTACCGCGTTCAGGTCGTGACCGGTCGGAAGCCCGGCGAGATCCGGCTCCATGCGGAGGCGGTCAGCCGGGATCACCCTCAACCGGTAACGGGCGAGAAGACGACGACGGTCCAGCCGGCCATGTAGCCGGCACACTCTCCGTGTTTCTCTTGTTCCCACGCTCTGCGTGGGAACACACTTGGTGGCCGCTCCCGCGGCCCTTCCCCGTGGGCCTGTCGCCTTGGCCGTAGAGACGCCCACTTGGGGACGCGGAGCGTCCGCTCAGTGCGTTCCCACGGGGGACCGTGGGAACGAGCGAGCCGCGCCAAAGTGGGAATCCTGGCTTCTCAAAATTCGGCCGCTGATGTAGAATAAAGTATTCGCGGCAGATTCTCTTCGATGTGGCACTTGGTTCTGCGGCAGGTTAAGGATTGCCTGGCGTGGAGATGTCTTCTCTTGTTCGTCTTTCCTAAACTCTTGGAATCCAGATCGTTTTGTGGCGTATGCGCGCGCCCGAACAAGGCGCGCGGACAGGTACCGTAGCGTTTGATACGCCACACGGGGGCCAGGGCGCCGCCGGCGAATTCGAGCGCCGAGCGTTGCTCCCTGGCCCCACTTTTTTTCTTGCCCGCCGCCGTGCGATTTTGGATTTTGGATTTGTTTGGGATTTCGTACTTCGGATTTGGTGCTTCCCACCAGCCACCAGCCACCAGCACTACCCACCAGCCACCAACCCCTAGCCACCAGTCGCTCGCCACTGCTAGAATAGATGGCTGTTTATCTCCGGCACCCGATGGTAACCATCCATGAAACGGCTGGGAAATGTCGCCATTGTGGGGGTTGGGCTGATCGGCGGGTCGATCGGCCTGGCGATCCGGCAGCGCGGACTGGCCGAGAGCGTCGTGGGCATCGGCCGCCGGCAGGTCAGCTTGCGGATCGCCCGGCGGGTCGGCGCGGTCACGCACACCACGATCGACCTCGAGAAAGGGGTTGCCCACGCCGAGTTGGTCATCGTCTGTACGCCTGTGGCCCAGATCGTCCGGGACATCCGCCTGGTCGCGGCGGCATGTCCGGAAGGGACCCTGATCACGGATGTGGGCAGCGCGAAGCAGGCGATTGTTGCGGCCGTGGACGGCCAATTGCCCCGCGGATGCCGGTTCCTCGGCGGACATCCGATCGCCGGGAGCGAAAAGGCCGGCCCCAGCTATGCCCAGGCCGACCTGTTCGAGGGCCGCGTGGCCGTCCTGACGCCGACCAAGAACACCCGGGCCGAGGACTTCGACCTCCTGGAGGAGTTCTGGCAGGGCCTGGGATCGGTCGTCCTGCAGATGTCGCCGGAGGAGCATGACCGGGCGTTGGCGGTGACGAGCCACCTGCCGCACATGGCGGCGGCCGCCCTGGCCGTGACGGTGTCCGAGCCGTTTTTCCGCCTCGCCGGGCCCGGCCTCTTGGACGCCACCCGGGTGGCCGCCGCCGATCCCGGCCTCTGGAAACAAATCCTCTTGATGAACCAGGACAACGTGCTCACCGCCTTGGAGCAGTTTGGGGCCAATCTCTCCGCCCTGCACACCGCCATCCGCAACCGCGACGAGGCGGAGCTGGAACGATTCCTTACCCGCGCGAAGAAGAATCGAGATGCTTTGGGAAGTTGACATCTATCCTGCCGAGGGACAGCCCGATCTATGGGGCGCCCAGGTGGCCGCCTCCTCCGCGGAGCTTGGCCTGGCCGGCGGCCTGGCGGTGATGGCCGCCCGCGGCTACCTGATCCAGGGGGCCCTGGATCGTGGCGACGTGGAGCGGATCTCTCGGGAGCTTCTGACCGACCGCATCGTCCAACGGGCCGTCGTGGCCCCGGTGGGCGATGCTACGCTTCGTGCGAAGCCGCAAGCGGCTAATCCCCAATCCCCAATCCCTAATCCCTCTTTGCTCATCCACGTCCTCCCCAAACCGGGCGTCATGGATCCCGTGGCCCAAAGCGTCTTGGGGGCCATCGCCGACTTCGGCCTTCGGGCCGAGGCGGTCCGCACCCTCAAGAAATATTGGATCGACGGCCTGAGCGAAGACCGCATCGAGCCCCTCTGCTCGAAGGTCCTGGCCAACGACGCCATCGAGCAGGCCGTGATCGGCCCCCTGACATTCCAACGACTGGAAGTCGGTTCGCCTTACGTCTTCCGACTGGTCACGGTGGCGATCCGCGCGATGGATGGCGCGGCGCTGGAGGAGTTGAGCCTCCGGGGCCAGCTCTACCTCTCGCCCCTCGAGATGCAGACGATCCGAACGTATTTTCAGAAGCTCGGCCGCGATCCGACCGACATCGAGTTGGAAACGCTGGCCCAGACCTGGAGCGAGCACTGCAGCCACAAGACGCTGACCGGGCGGATCCGCTACCGGGCCCCCTCGGGCTCGCGGCATTTCCAAAACATGCTCCGCGAGACGATCTTCGCGGCGACCGAGAAGATCCGCGCCGAGCTGGGGCCCGACGACTGGTGCGTCAGCGTCTTTCGGGACAACGCCGGGGTGGTCCGCTTCGACGAGGACTTCAACGTGGTCTTCAAGGTCGAGACACACAACCACCCCTCGGCCCTGGAACCCTACGGCGGGGCGAACACCGGCATCGGCGGCGTGATCCGGGACCCGATGGGCACGGGCATGGGGGCCAAGCCGATCGCGAACACCGACGTGTTCTGTTTCGCCCCGCCCGACACCCCGGCCGAGGAGCTCCCCGCGGGCGTGCTCCACCCGCGGCGGGTTGCCAAGGGCGTCGTCGCCGGCGTGCGGGATTACGGCAACCGGATGGGCATCCCCACCGTCAACGGCGCCGTCTACTTCGACCCCCGCTACCTCGGCAACCCGCTGGTCTTCTGTGGCACCGTCGGCCTGATTCCCCGCGACAAGTCGTCGAAGGAGCCCAGGGCCGGCGACCTGATCGTGGCCGTCGGCGGGCGGACCGG
>JBEKCP010000260.1:0-8740 GCA_050014815.1 Thermoguttaceae bacterium
TCGTCGCGGACCCATTGGCTCGCCATCCGCGATTCTTCCAGGCCCGCCAGATAGGACCTGTACATCAACCCGTCCGGCAAGACCTGCCATGCCCACGGGGTGAAGTCTGCTACGTTCCCCCCCTCCCAACCATGTTGACCATCCCACCCGACAGCCGGCTCCGGCACTGCCATCAGTCTTGGTGGGGGCGTGTCGAGCTGTTCCGCCGGGCAATCGGGCGAGAGGATCGTCGGGGGCATGGCCTGCGGTTGCGCGCGGACCCCGGCCACGGCGACCAGCCACAGCCAGCCGGCCGCAAGAGCGATCCAAAGGTCACGACGACAGAATATCAGCGCGCGGCTCCTCCACAGCGGGGGCGTAGTGTAGCGTCTCCCCTGTCACACAGGCAAGGCGGATCTGTGGCAGAGGCCGGAAAAGCCCCCCGACTGCGTCGGGGGGGCCATGGAAGACGCTCCACAAGTCGGATAGGCTGGATGCAGGCTCAAGAAGGGGGGGCATTAAGATGAAAGGTTCATTGATGATCGCCATGGTTTGGCTCGCTGCAAGCAATCTGGCGGCACACGCCGGGACCGCCGGCGCGGAGGGCGTGATCCCCCTGGCCGGCACGTGGCGCGTCAGGCTGGACCGCGCCGACACGGGCGAGCGAGAAAAATGGTTCGCCCAGACCCTGGCCGACCCGGTCAAACTGCCCGGCTCGCTCGCCGAAAACGGCCTGGGCGACGATGTCTCGGTCGATACCCCCTGGACCGGCGGAATCCAGGACCGCTCGTGGTTCACCGAGCCGCAGTACGAGCCGTATCGCCGGCCCGGCAACGTGAAACTGCCCTTCTGGCTCACGCCGGTCAAGGTCTACGTCGGGCCCGCCTGGTACCAGCGGGCGATCGACATCCCGGAAGGCTGGAAGGGCAAGAAGGTCTGGCTCTTCCTGGAGCGGCCGCACTGGGAGACCCGCGTCTGGATCGACCAGCGGGATTGCGGCATGCAGAACAGTCTCAGCACGCCGCACCTCTACGACCTGGGCGAAGTGGCCCCGGGCCAGCACCGCCTGACCGTCCGCATCGACAACCGCCTGAAGATCGACGTCGGGCCGGACGCCCACAGCGTGACCGACCACACGCAGACCAACTGGAACGGCGTGGTCGGCCGGCTGGAACTCCGCGCCACCGACCCTATATGGATCGATGACGTCCAGCTCTTTCCCGACATTGCCGGCAAGAAGGCAAAGGTGTGCGTCACCATCGGCAACGCGACCGGCCAGCCGGCCGAGTTGCTTCTTGACACCTCGGACGACCGCAAAGGAATTTCCAACCACTACATGCTAGACGCTGGGCCCCGATCAACGTTCACCCCCAGCCACCCGCTGGAGGATTCGCCACTCTGGGACGAGTTCTCCCCGGTGGCCTGCCCTCTGGTGGTCGAAGTGTCGGCGTTTCGGGACGGCAAGGATTGCGCCGACCGCCGCGAGGTAACCTTCGGCATGCGCGACTTCAAGACGCAAGGCACAAACTTCACGCTGAACGGCCGCCCCGTCCTCCTCCGCGGCACGCTGGAGTGCTGCATCTTTCCGCGGACCGGCTACCCGCCCACCGACGTGGAAAGCTGGACGCGGATCCTCAAGATCGCCCGGGCCCACGGGCTGAACCACTTGCGGTTCCACTCCTGGTGCCCGCCCGAGGCGGCGTTCGAGGCGGCCGACCGCCTGGGCTTCATCTACCAGATCGAGTGCGCCATGTGGACCCACACGCCCATGGACAAGTCGAAGGCGGTGAGCGATTTCCTTTATGCCGAAACGGAGCGGATCCTGCGGGCCTACGGCAACCATCCGTCCTTCTGCCTCCTCTCGCACGGCAACGAGCCGCCCCGCGGCCAGGAGAAGTACCTGGGCGAGTGGGTCCGTCACTGGCGGGAGCTCGATCCGCGGCGGTTGTACACGAGCGGATCGGGCTGGCCCACCATCCCCGAGAGCGATTACCACGTGACGCCCGGCCCGCGAATCCACGCGTGGGGCGGGGGACTCAAAAGCCGCGTCAACGCCCGGCCCCCCGAAACGACCACCGACTACAGCGACTTCATCGCCAAATATCCCAACCACCCGGTCGTCAGCCACGAGATCGGCCAGTGGTGCGTCTACCCCAATTTCGACGAGATCAAGAAGTACACGGGCGTGACCCGGGCCTATAATTTCGAGATCTTCCGCGAGGGCCTCCGGCAGCACCACATGGCCGACCAGGCGCACGATTTCCTCATCGCCTCGGGCAAGCTCCAGACGCTGCTCTACAAGGAGGAGATCGAGTCGGCCATGCGGACGAAGGGTTTCGGCGGCTTCGAGCTGTTGGACTTGCACGACTTCCCGGGACAAGGGACGGCCCTGGTCGGCGTGCTCGACCCGTTCTGGGAGGGCAAGGGCTATGTCACTCCGGAGGAGTTTCACCGCTTCGCCTGCGAGACGGTGCCGCTCGTGCGGATGGCCAAGCGGATTTGGACCGCGGACGAGCGATTCACTGCTTCGGTCGAGATATCGCACTTCGGCCCGAAGCCGCTGGCGCGCGCCGTGGCCGGTTGGACGATCTGCGGGCAAGATGGCAAGGCGGCGGCAATCGGCCGCCTCCCTGCCGCGACGATTCCGCTGGGCAACGGCACGCTGCTGGGCGAAGTATCGCTGCCGCTGGCCGGCATTCGGGCCCCGCAGAAGTTGAACCTGGCCGTCACGATCGAAGGCACGCCGTACGCCAACGACTGGGACTTCTGGGTGTACCCGGCCGCGTGGGATATGGCTCCCGGGGAGGCCATCTTCGAGGCGGGCACGCTGGAGGAGGCGCTGCCGCTTTTGGCCCAGGGTAAGAAGGTCCTGTTGGTGCCCCGGGCCGGCTCGGTCCGCGGCGACCGCAACGGCAAGGTCCCGCCGGGCTTCTCGAGCATCTTCTGGAACACGGCCTGGACCCATCGCCAGCCGCCGCACACGCTGGGCATCCTCTGCGACCCCAAGCATCCGGCCTTTGCCGCCTTCCCAACCGAGAGCCACAGCAACTGGCAGTGGTGGGAGCTGATCCACGGCTCGCAGATCATGATCCTCGACGGCCTGCCCCCGCCGCTGCGGCCCGTGGTGCAGGTGATCGATGACTGGGTGACGAACCGGCGACTCGGGCTGGTCTTTGAGGCGAAGGTCGGCGGCGGCAAGCTCCTGGTCTGCGGGGCCGACATCGCGAGCGACCTGGCCTCCCGGCCCGTCGCCCGGCAGTTCCGCCGCAGCCTGCTGGAGTACATGCAGGGTCCCGGCTTCGAGCCGCGCCACGAGGTTACGGCCGCACAGTTGGGCGGGATCTTCGAAGCCCAGGCGAAATAGTCGAATAGGGTTACTTTTCTCTAGCCCAGACGTTTACGTCTGGGGCCGGAAAACGACCTATCCTTTTCTTCTTCCGCCCCTTCAGGGGCGGACGCTACGTTCCGCCCCTAAAGGGGCTAAGAGAACTGCGATTGGTCGTTCCTTCGTCCCAGGCGTAAAACGCCTGGGCTAGGGAAAAGGCCAATTTCCCGCGTTCTGCTCCCGGCAGCGATGCTCAAAACGTCAAGCCAGATGAGATGAACCATTGGGCTGACACGAGATCGTGCTAATCGTATTCCTTCGGAGTAAAGGCCACCTCCATTGTTTTCCCGCCGCGCTGGAGGGTCATTTGAACCGCCTTGTCTTCCGCCTTGAGCAACCGGCTGATCTCTGATGGCTTCAATGCGGATATGGGTTTGCCGCACAAATGGGTAATGACATCTCCGGCCAGTACGCCGGCAAGTTGCGCAGGACCTTTCTCGTCAACTTTCTCGACCGCAAGGGCGCCCGGTTTGAACAGGAGGGACAGCCCGCAGGTGGACCCGCGGTCATGATCGCTAAACCGCTTGCCCTTCGCCAGGTAAAGCCGCTGGTTGGGAAAATCGATCGTCACGCGGTATCGGGAAAGGTATTTCAGCCCAAGGGCGTTTTGCTTGCTGCTCGCGAACCGGAGATTCTCGTGTCGGAAGGGTCCGAGCGACAAGTGCGAGAGCCTCGCAACACGTGGGGAGCCCACGCCGGGCAAGGTCATGGTGTCGGTATCGCCGGTAACCCGAAGCTCGTGCGAGCCGGCGAGTCGGGAGAACAACGAATAGTCGAGCCTACCCGTGCCTGTATCTCCAGTATCGACTTCAAATGGAGTCCGAACATCCTTGCCGACCGTGACCGAAACGAGCATGATCCCGTTCGCGTTGTATTCAAAAGGTATTTTCTCGCCCCACTTGGGATCCCCCTCCGTTCCCGGCGGCAGAACGTCAAGGCGCCCCTCGTCGAAGTCGATTGCGATGGTCCGGTCCTTCAGGAAATCCATACCGACGAAGCCATAAAGACCGTGACCGGAGGCTTCGCGAATTGGGGCTAGGTCGTTGCACAGGACGGGGTGCCCTGTCAGCGGCAACGAGCCGATCCGAGCATTGGGGGGAGTGTACAATTCAAGTTTCACCTCGTCGCCCGTTGGGACCACTACGCGTGTAGAACCAACGCAAGGCCCCAGATGTGATCGCAGGGAGACATCGAAGCAGCCAAAGGACATCCCGGTGTCCAGAACGAACCGGTAGTCTTGGGTGCCGACGTGTACGGGCACCGAAAGTATCTCGTCCTCCGGGTCGAACTTGAAGGATGCGCGAACAGCCGCCTTTGACGTGGCTTCGGCGGGTTCCGACGCGCTGGCGGGCGCAAGCGACCGCGCCCAGGCGGCTAAAATCGCAGCAATGGTCGCAACCCGGGCCAAAAGTCGCACAAGGGCCGCCGCTTTGTGACTGTGTGAGCGAACGAACGGCCCGGCTGTGCAAATGCTCGAACTGGGGGCTGGCAGCATAGCGTCCGACTCCATGGGCGAAAGTGAGGATCCTTCACGAGGGCCATTTACGCGCCCATTGTAACCGCCGCTTGCTGTTCGGTCAACGCATGGTTGCCCTCCCCCCGTACAACTGATAAACTGACGTGGTGGCTCGGTCTCCTTTCGCCGGTCGCAGATGGCTCGCCATGGCACGGAAACGTGGTCGCATGCTCGTTGGCCTGGTGCTGTTGGCCTGGGCGGCCCTGGCCGCCTCGGCCGCTTCGGCCCAGGAGCCCTCGGGGCTCGAAGCCGCGGCCTCGCTGGAAAAACTGCTGGTCCAGAGCATTGCGCGGGCGGAGCGATCGGTGGTGGCCATCGCCCGGGTCCGGCGGGAGCAGCCCGGCGAGGCGATCCGCTTCGAGCGCCATCCGGACGCGTTCGGGCGCCAGCCGTCGCCGCTGGCGCCGCCGCGGCCGACAGATCCCAGTTTTGTGCCGAGCGAGTACGGCACGGGCGTGGTGGTCGACCGCCGCGGCCTGGTGCTCACCGCATACCACGTCCTCGGCGAAGACAGCGATTACTACGTAACGACTTGCGACCGGAAGGTCTACCGGGCGTGGGTCAAGGCGGCCGACCCGCGGAGCGACCTGGCGGTGTTGGGCCTCGAAGGCGCCGAGGCGGCGTCGGCGAATCTACAGACCGTCACCTTCGGCGACGGGGCCTCGCTCCGCAAGGGCCAGATCGTCCTGACGCTGGGCAATCCCTACGCGATTGCCCGCGACGGGCAGGCCAGCGCCGGCTGGGGAATCGTGGCCAACCTTGCCCGAAAGGCGCCCCCGGCCCCCGGCGACCTCGAACCGGCCGGCAAGCGGACCCTGCACCACTTCGGCACCCTGATCCAGACCGACGCCAAGCTGAACCGTGGCACCAGCGGCGGGCCGCTGGTGAACCTCCGCGGCGAGATGGTCGGCCTGTGCGTGGCGCTGGCCGCCACGGCCGGCTACGAAAGCTCGGCGGGCTACGCCATTCCCGTCGACGCCACGTTCCACCGCGTCCTGGACATCCTCAAGCAGGGCCGCGAGGTCGAATACGGTTTTCTCGGCATCCGGCCGGTGAACCTCGAGCCGCACGAGGTGCTGGCCGGCCTGCACGGCGCGCGGGTCGACACCGTGGAACGCGGCACTCCCGCCGCCCGCTACGGCCTGCGGAAGGACGACATCATCACCGCCGTCGACGGCGCGCCGATCTACGACTCCGACGCGATCTACCTGGAAGTGGCCAAGCTGGCCGTCGAGAGCGTCGCACGCCTCAGCGTCCTCCGCGGCACCGCGGGGCGCGCGATCGACGTGACGCTGAGCAAGGACCGGGTCCTGGGCCGAAAGATCGTCACCGTGCAGCCGGAGGCCTGGCGGGGATTGCGGGTCGATTACCCGTCGGCCTACGTCGCTGCCGAGCAGCCGGCCCGCAGCGGCAGGATCTTCGCGGACGATGCGGTGGTCGTGACGGAGGTGGAGCCGGGCTCTCCGGCGGCCCAATCCGGATTGAAGCCCGGCATGCTCATCGGCCACGTGGACGGCCGTGCCGTCCGCGCGCCCAAGGAGTTCCGCTCGGCGGTTGCCGGCAAGGCGGGTCCGGTCGAGCTTCGCTTGTCGCTGGTGGAGCGGCCCACGGTGGTGGTCGTCCCCCCGGGGTCGTAGCCGGCGCGGCGAGCAACTTCCCAGTTCAGCCACGGATGGAACACGGATCGAACACAGATCGAAGACAGGGATTCAAAGATCGATTCGTTTACTGAAGCATCCGTGTATTATCCGTGTTTCATCCGTGGCCGGGTCCCTTATGGCCGGGGCCTCGTAAGTGCCGATTCTCACGGCCTTTGGGTGTATCCCTGGGGAGCTTTTCCGGGTGCGAAAAAACCGGCCTTGACGCCAAAAACGAAATGAAATATCCTCCGCACTTCCTGAATGCTTCGCACCGCAAAGGATTGCGGCTGCGGAAGCCACTTTGGAAACCGAGACCTTTCAGTCCACGTGGACGGGCCTGCACCGGGGATGTCACCGCGACGTTCCTGCGGGCCGCGAAGCGACCGGCCGCTTACACGGACGTAGGCGGCTCGCTTCGGAACCACAGGGCGGACTTAGTGCGGCGTTTCAGGGGTGAAATCCACCCCCTGATGCGAGCGCGGGAGCGTCCAATCGCTCCCGGAAAAGTAAGTGTCCTTCGCCCCCCTGGGACACAGCCTTTCCGGGGGCTTTTTTTCTGCGCTCGTGTCGCCCGCAAACATCCGGTGATTATTCACGGCGCCCGCGCTGTGGTGGTCTATTGCTCCATCACGATCACCGATTGATTGAGCGCCGGTGCGGTGGGCGGCCAGCACAACTTTCCCCCTGGTGCGTCGCCCGTTTCAATGTCAGTAGTGTCCGGATAATTGACGGTTGGCGTGCTGGAAGGCATTGAGTTTCATGGGTTTACAGCGCGGAATTCTTGTACTCGATTTCAACTCGCCCTGGTGTTTTGGGCGTTTCTGGTCCACCTTAAGGTGGAAAGGGGACGCCGATGCACGAGGGGAAGCTGATTTTCTCGCAGTTGATGGACTTCATTCCCAAGCGGGACTTCGACGAATGCGTGAAGCGATATCGCGGCAACTATCACGCGAAGGAGTTCTCCTGCCGCGACCAGTTCCTCGCGATGACCTTTGCGCAGTTGATCAGACGATCGTACTCCAAGGTCCCAAGACATCGCATTTCTATCCGACTCCGCTGCGCCGCGTTGCGTACTACGACTCCGAACACGAACGACGACTCGTGTTCCTCACCAACAACTTCGAGCTTCCGGCACTCACCATCGCGCAACTCTATCGCTGTCGTTGGCAGGTGGAACTGTTCTTCAAATGGATCAAGCAGAACTTGCGGATCAAGGCGTTCTACGGCCACTCTGTCAACGCCGTGAAGACCCAGGTGGGGATCGCCATCAGCGTCTACGTGCTGGTGGCCATCCTCAAGAAGGAATTGAAGATCGACCGCAGCCTCACCGAAATCCTCCAAATTCTGAGCGTGACTCCTTTCGAGAAAACCCCTATTTTTCAGGCACTTTCGACGTCTTCCGCACCAAATTCCCAAAGTCCTTGCTGTAACCAATTGCCACTATTCGACTTATAACCGGACAGTTGTGATTCGTTATGCTAAAGCATAACCTACTTTGTTTCTGTTGCGGAAAGAGTAGGCTGGCTGGATTGTCGCCTTTCGCTCCGCGAAAGTAGCGGTCGCTCCACGCTACTTTCGCGGAGCGAAAGGCGACACAAGGCTTTCCGCAACAGAAACTACGCTACTTTCGCGGAGCGAAAGGCGACACAAGGCTTTCCGCAACAGAAACTACTTTACTGGCAAGAGCGCCGCAACGGCTTTCGCGGATTCAGGCCGCCGGAGAGGATCTTCTTCCAGGCACTGAAGGATTGCCCCCTGGAGGGCAGGCTCAATTTCGGGACAGAGCACCGAAGGTGGAACCAGTTCCGCCGCGGCTTGGAGCCCGTCGGCCGGCACGCCGCCGAAGGGTTCCTTTCCCGTGGCCACTTCATACAGCACAAGCCCAAGCGCATAGAGGTCGCTCTGTTTCGAGGGTTGCTTGTGGCGAAACAATCCGGGGGCCATGAAGGCGGGCGTCCCAGCCAAAGGAATCTCGCCCGCGGCAGTTGGAACGAAGGCCGCGATGCCGAAATCGGCGATATGAACATGACCGTCTCCGTCGATCACGATATTGGACGGCTTCAGGTCGCGGTGCAACACGCCATGATCGTGCGCGGCACCCAGCCCGGCGCACAGTTCCCGGGCGATTTGCACCGTCTTTTCACGCGAAAGTCTGCCGGCGCGCCGCAGCAGCGACGCAAGGTTTTCGCCGTCGATGAACTCCATCGATATAAACACTTC
>JBEKCP010000261.1:0-8126 GCA_050014815.1 Thermoguttaceae bacterium
ATCGGCCTGTTGATCGGCGGCTCGGTGCCGTTCCTGTTCAGCTCGATGCTGATTCGGGCGGTGGGCCGGGCGGCGTTCTTCATCGTCAAGGAGTGCCGCGCCCAGTTCAAGGACCCCGCCATCATGGCCGGCACGAAAAAGCCGAACTACGGCCGCGTGGTCGACATCTGCACCACCACCGCCCAGAAAGAGCTGATCGGCCCGGGCATCCTCGCGATCCTCGCCCCGTTCGCCGTCGGCTTCCTCCTGGGGCCGTACGCCCTGGGCGGTTTCCTCGCCGGGATGATCCTGGTCGGACAGCTACTGGCCGTATTCATGGCCAACGCGGGCGGCGCTTGGGACAACGCCAAGAAGATGATCGAGGACGGCATCTACGGCGGCAAGGGCTCCGAGGCCCACAAGGCCAGCGTCACCGGCGACACGGTCGGCGACCCGCTGAAGGACACCGCCGGGCCGGCCATCAACCCCATGGTCAAAGTGATGAACATGGTCAGCCTGCTGGGGCTGGGGCTGGTGCTGTCCTACAACGTGGCCGGCGTGCGGCCGGACGTCGCCAAGTTCGACCCGACCATGCCCGTCACCACCCGCTTGCCCAACCTTCCGACCGACTGGAAGGTTGGCATCGCCGTCGTAGTGGCGTGCGTGTTGCTGATCCTCTGGGCCGTCTGGCGGAGCAAGAGCGAGAGCGCCGAGATGAAGGAGATCGTCGGCAGCCTCGACGAAACCGCCGGCTAAAAAAGTGTCCCCTCTCCCTCCGGGAGAGGGTTAGGGTGAGGGCTGTTGGGCAAGAGAATGCCTTGCCTATGCCCTCACCCCCTGCCCCTCTCCCGGAGGGAGAGGGGACCGCCGGCTAGTTCCCCACGTACTTCGCATACACGGTCCGGGCCTCCGCAAGGTCGCTGGTGCCCGTGATGATGGCCCGGCCGTCGGGAAAAAGATTCAACTCGTATCTTTCGACCGCCAGCCGCAGGAGGAACGGGTTGCGGGTGATTCGGCCGACGCCTTCGAGCCGCCGGGCCAGTTCGTCCAAGGAGAAGGGGCGATCGGGATAGGTCAACTGCACGGCGTTGCGGCCGCAGAGGACGGCCGCCCGGCTCCCCTGGCGACCGGCCAGCCAGGAGAACTCCCTCCGCTTGCACGCCGGGCAGTCGGAGTCCTCGCGGAGGCTGCCCAGCTCGATGCGTGCCAGGCGGTTCCGCCAGAGGTCGACGACCACGAGGTCGCGCGAGACGGCCTGGCGATTGCCGCTGAGGATCTTGATCGCCTCGACGGCCGCCAGCGACGCGATGACGCCGACGATCGGCCCCAGCACGCCCATCGTATCGCACGTGGGGGTGCTGCCCGGCGGCGGACACTCCGGCAGCAGGCAGCGGAGGCAGGGCGTGGTTCCCGGCAGGATCGTCATCGTCTGGCCCTCGGTGCCGACGCAGCCGGCGTAGACCCACGGCACTCCGAGGTGGACCGCGGCGTCGTTCATGAGGAACCGGGTCTCGAAGTTGTCGGTGCCGTCCAGCAGCACGTCGGCGCCTTGGCAGAGCTGCTCGATGTTGGCGGCCGTGATGTCGGCCACCACCGGCTCGATCGCCACGGACGAATTGATCTTTCGCAGCTTTTCGGCGGCCGCGATGGCCTTGGGCAGCCCGGCGGCGGCGTCCTCTTCGTCGAAAAGCACCTGGCGGTGGAGGTTGCCGATCTCGACGAAGTCGCGGTCCACCAGGCGCATCGTGCCGACGCCCGCCCTCGCCAGCGTGTTGGCCAGCACGCTGCCGGTGGCCCCGCAGCCGCAGACAACCGCGCGGCCCTCGGCGAGGCGTTTTTGCCCTTCCTCGCCCAACGGCTGATAGCGGACCTGGCGGGCGTAGCGCCCCGGCAGAGAGGAGGGGTCAAGCGGCATGGCGAGTTCCGGAGGCCGCTGCGCACCACAAAACGTGCGAAACGCGCCTTTTCTCTAGCCCAGGCGTTTTACGCCTGGGACGAAGGAGCGACACTCTTCTATTCTCTTCTATTCCTTCAGCCCCTTCAGGGGCATAGCGGGTGTCCAAGTATAACGTTGGAGTTTTGTGGTGCAGCCGTCCCGGCTGCCCGAGCAGGCGGGACGCCTGCACCACAAGTTATTCGTGGACAGCCGCATACTCATGGATTCCGCCCCTGAAGGGGCTGGGAAAGAACAGCGTTCGCTTTTCAACCCCAGACGTGAACGTCTGGGCTAGAGAAAAGCAACACTGTTCACATTGCTTTCTGCCACAACCGCCCCCCGCTACTGCGGCACCAGGCAGCCGGGCGCCGGCGTCGTCCCGTCCGTGTTCACGTTGGTCGGGTTGTCGTCGCGGACCTTGTCGGCGTGGCCGTCGAAAAAGCAGAGGATCACGATCCCCGGGTGATTCGATGTCAGGTAGTTGGGCGTGATGGCCGCCGTGCCGCTGGCGGGCCAGGTGAACGTGATATTGGCCACGGTCGTGTCCGTCCATGTCCCGGCGTGCGGCGTGCCACTGGTGTTGACGGGGTCGTTGGCCAACCGCGTTCGCTCGCCGAGCATGACGGTCTGCGCCGGATTCGCAATCTGGGCGATCGTCACCGTAAGCGGCGATGCAACGGTACGGTCGACGAAGCAACCCGACGTTCCACCCGACGTGACCAGGTTCAACGGCACCACGTAGCTCATGGAGTATTGCCCCGAGGTGGGCGTGTCCTTCAGCGGGTCGTCCGGGCAGATGAACTGGTTGATCCGGATGGTGGTGGGCCAGGTGCCGCTCGCCTTCCGGGCGCCGTCCAGGATGTCCTTGCGGCCGAGGTAGGCGACGATGGCCATCGGCCAACTGACCAGGGCCGTGTTGGTGGCCGAGACGGCCGGGTTGACGTAGCCGGGAAGGTGCCCCTTATCCACTTCATAGTGGAGAATGGCAGTGCCGACTTCCTTCTGAAGATTGTTCAGGCATGTGACCTGCCGGGCGCTTTCCCGGGCGGAATTGATGCCCGCCATAAGGAGGGCCATCAGGACGCCGATCAGGACGATCACGACCAGGAGTTCGACGAGCGTGAAACCGCGACTGCGACTGGACATTTTGACAACTCCACTAGTTAAAATCTGCCCTTTCCCTGGCCCGATCCCCCTATTCTCCCCCAAAACGGGAGAAAATGCCAGCCCCAAAAAATTCCGCGCGGAAACGCTGGATTTTTCACCGGCAATCTGAGACAATGAACGTGGGCAAGGGGACGAGTCCCTGGAGGCGCGGTCCCCTCTCCCTCCGGGAGAGGGCTAGGGTGAGGGCGGGTAGCGAGAAGGTGGCTGCTTTTGCAATGCTGCCCTCACCCCCGGGTACCCACTTGTGGGTGCCTCTCCCAAAGGGAGAGGGGAGCCTTTCAGCCAGCCGCCCGCGGTCCTCGGGGAGAAGAGGTAAACAAGGAGTTTGGTTATGAGTCGGCACAGAAAACGCGGTTTTACCCTGGTCGAGTTGTTGGTGGTGATTACCATTATCGGCATGCTGATGGCGATGCTGCTGCCGGCGGTGCAAGCGGCCCGCGAGGCCGCCCGCCGCGCCCAATGTTCGAACAACCAGAAGAACATCTCTCTGGCAATGCTCAATTACGAGGCGGCCCGCAAACGCTTCCCCAGCCTGCACAACAACGTGGGTACTTGGACCGGCACTTCGGGAGTCGGTTGGGGCGTTGTGTTGTTGCCGTATCTGGATCGCAATGACTTGTGGAACTTGTACAAGGCGGGCACCGCCAGCGCGCGGTACCTGAAGGTGATGGTTTGCCCGAGCGACCCGCCCCCCAGCGCGATCTCCACCGACAGCCCCTCGGATTACACCGCCAACGGTTTGGTGATCCGCGATGCCGGCGCAGGCTTCCAGGCCACATCCAACGATTACGTCAGCATGAACGACGGCACCGCCACCACCCTGTTGGTGTCCGAGAACAAGCGATCGGCCAATTACACTTCCGGCAGCGCCACCTTTGGCTGGACCGATACGACAAAGGGCAACGTCACCTTCGGATATGGGGGAACAACTCCTAACGGTGCCGGCGGTAGGTGGGCTGCGGCCAATTCGGGCTTCGGCGCCAGTTCCTATTCCACTTCGATGTCGCCCACCAGCGCGCCGTATAACGTCGACTCGAACCACGGCGGCGGCGTCGTCGCCGCATTCTGCGACGGGCACGTGTCGTTCCTCCGCAGCGACGCGGACACGACCTACGTCAGCGGCTCGAGTGCCCCGTCAATCTTCAACGCCCTGTGTACGCCGGACGGCGGGGAGCCGATCGGCGAGGACATGCTGTAAGAATCCCGCCCGTTGTGGCACGGTCTCCTGACCGTGCCACTGCCGCGACCGAAGGCCTCCTTGTCTGCCGTCCCCGACCAAACCGTGGTACGGTCGGGAGACCGTGCCACAACAGGTTGGACGGCGCGCCACGCCCTTGCAGGGCGTGCCACCCATCCATCAACCGTCATTCTTGCCGCGCATTGCACGGCGGGCAAGCCCGCCCGCTAAACATTCTCAACGCTACGTTGTCGTTGCTCGCGCTTTCTTGAGGTACTTCTCCAGGATCGCGGGGACCTGGTCCGGCGTCACCTGGCCGTGGATCTCCTCGCCGACCATCAGCACGGGGGCGAGGCCGCAGGTGCCGAGGCACCGGGCCTGCTCCAGCGTGAAGACGCCGTCCTTGCTCGTCTCGCCCCAGGTGATGCCCAGCTCGTCCATCAGCCGGCCGGCGATGCGGTCGGCCCCTTTCACGTAACAGGCGGTGCCCAGGCAGACGCTCAGGATGTACTTGCCGCGGGGCTGGAGACGGAAGAAGTGATAGAAGCTGGCCACGCCCGCCACCGTCGCCGCCGGCACCTGCATGAGCTGGGCCACGGCGTCGAGGTGGGCCGGGCTGAGGTAGCCGAACTCGGCCTGCACCCGGTGCAGCACGGCGATGAGCTGGCTCGCCGGCTCGGGGCCAGAGCACTGTTGGTCGATGAACTGCGAGACCGGCTCGCCCAGGGCATAGCGGGCCGCCGCCTGCACGTCCTGCCAGTTGTCGGTCGATGGGGTCGGCGTGGTCGGGTTCATCGGATGCCTCGGGGCAGTTTCGCCACGTAACGGGTGTGGAGGAGCTGGTGGGCCTTCTCCGAGCCCGGCCCGCCCAGGAACGTGTCGTAAACCTCTTCGACGGCCGGGTTCTCGTACGACTTGCGGAGCTTCTTGCCGCCGTCGATGGCATAGAGCGCGGAGGCCCGCTTGCGCAAGAGCCGGGCATCGAGGATGTGGTAGCCTTCGGGCGGATAGGGCTGGCCGCCGCCGCCGCAGCAGCCGCCGGGGCAGGCCATCACCTCGATCACGTGGAACGGCTCCTTCCCCTCCCTGATCTTGTCCAGGAGGATCTTGGCGTTGGTCAGGCCGTTGGCCACGCCGACGTGCAGGTTCTGATCGCCGAGGGCCACGTAGGTCTCGCGGAGCCCTTCGACCGCCCGGACTTCGGTGAAGTCCAGGCGGTCGGCGGGCCGGCCGGTGACCAATTCGCTGGCGGCCCGCAGCGTCGCTTCCATCACGCCGCCGGTCGTGCCGAAGATGTCGCCGGCCCCGCTGGCGATGCCCAGCGGCGCGTCGAACTCGCCCTCGGGCAGCGTTGTAAACTCGATCCCGTAGCACTTGATCATCCAGATCAGCTCGCGGGTAGTCAGCACCGCGTCGGTGAGGGGGATGGTCCTCCTCGTCCCCTCTCCCTCCGGGAGAGGGCTAGGGTGAGGGCGAGGGGAGTTAGAGTCTGCGTGGCGTCCCCTCACCCCCGGCCCTGCCCTCACCCCCTGCCCCTCTCCCGGAGGGAGAGGGGAGATTTCCAGCACATGCTCGGGCCGGCACGCCTCGTGCTTCTTCGCCACGCACGGCATGACGGCCGTCACGAAGATCTTCGCGGGGTCGATCCCCCGGCGCTGGGCATAGTAGGTCTTGATCAGGACCGAGAGCATGCTCATGGGCGAGCGGCAGGTCGAGGCGTGCGGGATCAGCTCGGGATAGAACTTCTCCAGGAAGTTGATCCAGCCCGGCGAGCAGGAAGTGATCATCGGCAGCGGGCCTTCCTTGAGCCGGCTCAGCAGTTCGTGGGCCTCCTCGATGATCGTCAGGTCGGCGCCGAGGTCGGTGTCGAAGACGGCGTCGAACCCCAGGCGGCGCAGCGCCGTGATCATCCGCCCGGTGGCGGGCGTCCCCGGCGGGAGGCCGAAGCCCTCGCCGATGGCCGCCCGGATCGAAGGGGCCGTCTGCACGACGACGTGCATCTCCGGGTCGGCGATGGCCTGCCAGACGGCACCCGCGCTCCGCTTCTCGACGAACGCCGCGGTCGGGCAGACGTTGATGCACTGCCCGCATTGGATGCACACCGAGTCGTCCATGTTCGCGCCGTGGGCGGGGGTGACGATCGTATCGAACCCACGGCCGTGCTGGCTGAGGTTGGTCACGCCCTGGATCTCCTGGCAGACCCGCACGCAGCGGCCGCACAGAACACACTTCTCGCTGTCGCGGACGACCGAGTGGCTGGAGAGGTCCAGCGGGAAGCGCTTGCGGCGGCCCTCGAAGTGGCGGGCGCGGACGCCCATCGAGTAGGCCAGGTTCTGCAGCTCGCAGTTGCCGTCCCGCTCGCAGGTCTGGCAGTCCTTCGGGTGATTGTCCAGGATGAGCTCGACGATGTCGCGGCGGGCCTGGCGGATGTCGGGCGAGTTGGTCTGGACGTCCATTCCCTCCCACACCCGCTGGCTGCACGAGGCCATGTACTGGCCCATGTCCTTGACCTCGACGATGCACACGCGGCAGGAGCCCATCAGGCTCAGGTCGGGGTGGTAGCACAGCCGCGGGATGCGGATCCCGAGCTGCCCGCACGCCTCCATGATCGTGGTGCCCTCGTCGACCGTGACCGCCGCGCCGTCGATGGTCAGGGATATTTTCTTCTTACGCATAGGGGCCTGCCTGCGTCAAAGCACGAAATCCGAATATCGAAATCCGAAATCCGAAACAAATCCAAAATGCGAAAATCCAAATGTCCGAAACGTCGCTGTTTGGGTCATTGGTGCTTTGGTGATTTGAATTTGTTTCGGATTTCGATATTCGGATTTCGGATTTCTCCGATTTACCTCTCGTCAGATCGTTTGATTACTACAGTCTCTTCACCGCGTCGAACCGGCAGACCTCGAAGCAGCGGCCGCACTTGATGCACCTGGCCTGGTCGATCTCGTGCGGCCCCTTGCGAATGCCCGCGATGCACGGCACCGGGCAGTTCCGGGCGCAAAGCGTGCAGCCGACGCACTTCACCGGGTCGATCTCGAAGTGGACCAGGGCCGTACACTTGTGCGCCGGGCACCGCTTCTCGACCACGTGGGCCAGGTACTCGTCGTGGAAGTGCTCCAGCGTGCTCAGCACGGGGTTGGGCGCGGCCCGGCCCAGGCCGCAAAGCGAAGTCTTCTTCATCAAGAGGGCCAGCCGCTTCAACCAGTCGAGGTCCTCCAGGCTCCCCTGGCCGGCGGTGATCCGCTGGAGGATCTCGAGCATCCGCACGGTGCCCTCGCGGCAGGGCGTACACTTGCCGCACGACTCGTCCTGGGAGAAGGTAATGTAGAACTTGGCGATGTCGACCATGCAGTCGTCTTCGTCGAGGATGATCATGCCGCCGGAGCCCATGATCGAGCCGGCCTTGGCGAGGCTGTCGAAGTCGATGGGGATGTCGAGCCACTTGGCGGGGATGCATCCGCCGGCGGGGCCGCCCGTCTGGATCGCCTTGAGCTGCCGGCCGTCGGCCACGCCGCCGCCGATCTCGTAGACCACCTCGCGGAGCGTCGTGCCCATGGGCACCTCGACCAGGCCGGTGTGCTGGATCTTTCCGGCCAGGGCGAAGACCTTGGTGCCGCCGCTCTTTTCGGTGCCGAGGCGGCGGAACCAGTCGGCCCCGTAGATCACCACGGCCGGGACGTTGGCGAAGGTCTCGACGTTGTTGATCACGGTGGGTTTTCCCCACAGGCCGCTCTCGGTGGGATAGGGGGGCCGGATCCGCGGCTGCCCGCGCTGGCCCTCGATCGAGTGGATCAGCGCGGTTTCCTCGCCGCAGACGAACGCCCCCGCCCCGAGCCGGATCTCCAGGTCGAAGTCGAAGCCCGA
>JBEKCP010000262.1:0-8087 GCA_050014815.1 Thermoguttaceae bacterium
TGATGGCCGGTGCGGCCCCGGCGGCCGAGAAGGCCGGCAAGGAGCCCCAGGCTGCCACCGTGAAGATCGAGTATCCCCCGACCCATCGCGTGGACCATGTGGACACCTATTTCGGCACGAAGGTGCCCGACCCCTACCGCTGGCTCGAGGATGATGTCCGCAACTGCAAAGAGGTTGCCGACTGGGTGGCGGCGGAGAACCGCGTGACCTTCTCCTACCTGGAGTCGATCCCCCAGCGGGAGCCGATCCGCCGGCGGCTGGCCGAGTTGTGGAACTTCGCCCAGTATTCGTCGGCCTTCAAGGCCGGCGGCCGATACTACTACCTCAAGAAGGACGGGCTTCAGAACCAGCCGTGCCTCTACGTGATGGATGCGCTGGAGGCCCCGCCGCGGATCCTGCTGGACCCCAACACGTGGTCCAAAGACGGCACGATCGCTTTGACCGGCTTGAGCCCCAGCGACGACGGCCGCTGGCTGGCCTATTGCCGATCCGAGGCCGGGTCCGATTGGTCCACCTGGCGCGTCCTGGAGATCGCCACCGGCAAGACGCAGCCCGACGAGCTGCGGTGGACCAAGTTCTCCCACGCCTCGTGGACCAAGGACAGCAAGGGCTTCTTCTACACCCGCTTCGACGAGCCGAAGAAAGGCGCGGAGTTCCAGGCACTGAACTTCAACAACAAGCTCTGCTACCACCGGCTCGGCGCCGGGCAGTCGGCCGACGAGCTGGTCTACTACCGGCCGGAGCATCCCGACTGGCTGTACGCGGGCATAGTCACGGACGACGGCCGCTGGCTGATCATCACGGCCCAGCGGGGGACGGATGAGAAGTACCGGGTTACGATCAAGGACTTGTCCAGGCCCGAGGACAAGCCGATCGAGCTGATCGACAACTTCGAGCACGAGTACGACTTCGTGGGCAACGACGGACCGGTGATGTACTTCAAGACCGACCTGGACGCGCCCCGGCGGCGGCTGGTGGCCGTCGATATCGGCAAGCCGGAGCCGCGGCACTGGAAGGAAATCATCCCCCAGGCCGAAGCGACCCTTGTGCGGGTGAGCTGGCTGGGGGATCGGTTTATCGCGACTTATCTGAAGGACGTGCGGCCGGAGGTGCGGACTTTTTCTCTGGACGGACGATTCGTCGGCGAGGTGAAACTGCCGGGGATCGGCGTGGTCGACGGCTTCCACGGCAAGCAGACCGACACCGAGACCTTCTATGCCTTTTCCAGCTTTGCCACGCCGCCGAGCATCTACCATTACGACGTGGCCACGGGCACGAGCCGGCTGTTCCGCCGCCCCGAGCTGAAGTTCAGCCCGGACGATTACGAGGTGAAGCAGGTCTTCTACCGCAGCAAGGACGGCACGCGGGTGCCGATGTTCATCACGCACAAGAAGGGGATCACGCCGGACGGCTCCCGCCCCACGCTGCTCTACGGCTACGGGGGCTTCAACATCTCGCTGGTGCCGAGCTTTTCGGTCGGCCGGCTTGCCTGGATGGAGATGGGGGGCGTCTACGCCCAGCCGAACCTCCGCGGGGGCGGCGAGTACGGCGAGGCATGGCACCAGGCGGGTACGCGGCTCCGGAAGCAGAACGTCTTCGACGACTTCATCGCGGCGGCCGAGTGGCTCGTGGCCAACCGCTATACACGGCCCGACCGCCTGGCGATCCTGGGCGGCAGCAACGGGGGCCTCCTGGTGGGCGCGGCCATGACCCAGCGGCCCGACCTCTTCGGGGCCTGCCTACCCGTGGTCGGCGTGATGGACATGCTGCGGTTCCAGAAGTTCACCGAGGGCCGCACCTGGACCGACGATTACGGCTCGTCGGACAATCCCGAGGAGTTCCGGGCCTTGCTGAAATACTCGCCCTATCACAACATCAGGCCCGGGACCTGCTACCCGGCCACGCTGGTCATGACGGCCGACACGGACGACCGGGTGGTGCCGGGCCACAGCTTCAAGTTTGCCGCGGCCTTGCAGCTCGCCCAGGCCTGTGGGAAGCCCGTCCTCGTGCGCATCGCGACCCGCGCCGGCCACGGCGGTGGAAAACCCACGAGCAAGCAACTCGAAGAGATCGCCGACCAGTGGGCGTTCCTCGTCAAGAACCTCGGGATGTAGCTGCTAACAGGGAGTCGCGCGGCACTAGCCCGATGCGCTAGCGAGGGTAATCGCGTGTCGCTCCCTCGCTTGCGCTTCGGGCTAGTGTTCCCAGGTGTCGCGGAAGGGGCGGCCCTTTTCGTAGAGGGCGATGCGGGCCCGCACCACCGGGCGCTTTGCGTGATACGGTTTTCGCGACAACGCGAGCTACGCCGCGGCCGGCTCGCGGGCGGGCTCGGGCGACGGCCTCCAGTGGAACAGGGCGGCAAACGCCAGCAAAAGGACGACCGAAGTGACTGCGGTCACGGTCCAGATCGTTTGCCAGTCGCGGACGCCCGCGGTCGTGTAGGCATCGATCAGCCAGCCGTTGATGAAATTGCCGGCGCCCAGGCCGATGCCGAAGCCGGCCAGGAACACGAATCCTTGCGCTTGGGCCCGCATTTCCTTGGGAGCCACGCGGTCCACGTATATCTGTCCGCCGACGAAGTAGAAGCCGAAAATCAGCCCGTGTACCAGGATGGCCAGGAAGTACAGCCACGTCTGGGAGTACATCTCCCCGAGCAGGAACGACACGTAGCGGACCACAAGCGCCGCCAGTCCGATCGTCATGGCCCACTTCACGCCGACCTTGGCGATCACCAGCGGGATGAGGAGCATGAAGACCATCTCCGCCACCTGGCCCCAATTCATCGTCACCGTGATGAACTTGAACCCTTTGTCGTTCAGGAAGGCCGAGCCGTAGGACCAGTAGATCGAGAAGGGGATCATCACGAGGAAGTAGGTGAGGATGAATACGGCGAAGGAGAAATTCTTCAGGAGCACCAGGGAGCGGAGCCCGAGCACGTCGAGGACCGAGGCCGGCTGGCCCTTGGCAGGCGGGGGCGTGTGGGGCAGGGCCAGGGCGGCCAGCGCGGCCACGAGCCCCGCGGCGGCCCCGCAGTAGAGCGTCGCCGCCGTGCCGTCGATCGTCGCGCCAAATGCCCACCTGGCCACCAGGCTGAACAGCCCGGCCGCCACCCAGCCGATCGATCCGAATACCCGGATCTGCGGGAACTTCTCGGCCGGACTGTGCGACATGGCGATGGCGCTGGTCAGCCCCCAGGTGGGCATGTAGCACAACATCACGGCCAGCAACAGGATGAAGACCATCGCGGGACTGGTCACCCGGGCCGCGGCCGCCAGCAGCACCGCGGCCGCCAGGTTCAACGTCGCCAGCACCCTCTCGGAGGCGAAGTGCCGGTCGGCCACCATGCCGATCAAGGGCGAAGCCAGGCACCCCAGGGCCATCGAGCTGAGGATCCACGCCTTTTGCAGTCCGCTCATCTGCAGCTTGTCGAGATATGCCGCCAGCGGCACGAACCAGACGGCCAGCATCAGGTACTGCAGGAACATCATCGCACTGAGCCGGATGCGCACGCCGAGAGAGTAAGAAGGATGGGTCATCGGTCGATCTTGCCTCGTGTGGTCGGGAAGTGGGGACAGGGGCAATTCCTCCGGGCCAGTGGAGTATAGCAGGCACGCGGACATTGCCGCAAGACAGGGGGGAGGTAACCGTTAAGGGGACTGTCCCCTTCGGCCCTGCAAGACAGGGAGAGGGGGAGACAAGGAGCGGGGCGGATGGAATATTGCAGACGTGCGGACATTGCTGCAACAGAGGCGGACCATGGGACTTGGCGTGCGCCCCCTCCTTTCCAGCTCCCGGACACGATACAATGCTTGGCGCGGCCGGGGGACTGTCCCGATTTTCGCCTTAGCGAAAATGGGACTGTCCTCTTCATCAAGCCCGAGCCCGAGGAGAAACCGACATGAAATCACGATTAGTCTTGGTGCTCTGCCTTGCCGCCGCAGGCTGGCTAGGCGCGGCAGCGGGCGCCGAGCCCGCCAAGGGCGGCGCCCGAGCAGCCCGCTCGAACGTGCCGGCCGCCACCCGGCCCACGGCGTTCGACACGCCGGAGGCGGACAAGGTGCTCTCGGCCCTCCAGGTCTTCCCGCCCGACAACCCGTGGAACCAGGACGTCTCCCGGTGGCCGGTCCATCCGAACTCGCAGAACATCATCGCGTCGATCGGGGCCCAGAAGCCGCTGCGCCACAACAGCGACATGGGCTTCATCCTGGTTCCGCCCGACCAGAAGCGGATCCAGGTCAAGATCGTCGCCTACCCCGACGAGTCGGACAAAGGGCCGTTCCCCGTGCCCGACAATTTGCCCATCGAAGGCTGGCCGGCCAACTACCAGGATAAGGGCGTCAGCCTGGACGAGGTGCAGCGGGACCGCCTCGGCGAAGGGGGCGACCGCCACGCGATCATGGTCGATCCGCTCCGGGGCATCCTGTACGAGTTCTACCAGGCGAAGAAGACCGACGCCGGCTGGCAGGCGGCCCAGACCTCGATCTTCGACCTGCGATCCAACCGGCTGCGGCCCGACGGCTGGACCTCGACCGACGCCGCCGGGCTGCCGATCTTCCCGGCGGTGGTCCGCTACGACGAGTTGAAGCGGGGCGTGGTCGGGCATGCCATGCGGGTAACCGTCCAGCGGACCCGCCGCGCCTACGTCCCCCCGGCCACCCACTTCGCCAGCAGCCGGACCGATCCCAATTTGCCCCGCATGGGCGAGCGGATCCGGCTGAAGAAGGACTTTCCCATCGACGGCTTTTCGCCCAACGTCCAGGCGGTGCTGAAGGGGCTGAAGAAGTACGGGATGCTGGTGGCGGACAACGGCCAGGACTGGGCCATCTCGGTGGCCCCCGACCCGCGGATCCCGGTGATGCACGAGGAGTTCCGGCGGATCAAGGGCTCGGCGTTCGAGGTCGTCGAACCGCCGAAGGGGGGCGGCAAGCCCGGGCCTCGGCGGTAAGGGGATCGCTTGGCCTATGGTGCCAGTTGTACCGGCCTATGGCAGCCGCCGATCTCCGACGGTACAATACACGTGGGAAGCAGTTGAAACCTCTCGCTTACGGCTGTATAAAGGAACCGTCCATGCCTAAGGTGGCTGCCGAACTGAAGGCCGAAATCCGCCGTCTTGCAAAACGAGAGATTGAGGCGGAAGTGGGCCAAACCAAGCAAGCGGTCGTTCGATACCGACACGAGATCGCCCTGCTGAAGCGCGAGCTTCGCGAACAGGGCAAAAAGATTGCGCTATTACGGGGAAAGAAACAAGAACGGCTTGGGCGGGTGCGCGCCGCCGCGGAGGATGTCATCACCATGACGCCCGAAGACCAGTTGAAATTCTGGAACGCCTTGAACGAAACGCCGAAGCTGACGCCGGCACAGCGTCGTTTGGGCTCCATGATGCGAGAGCGGTCGTGACCGGTGCCCAGTTTCCGCCCCGCGTGCTACTGGAACCACTTTGCCGTGAGCACCCGCGTCGCCGCTTCCGGTGTGGCAAGGAAGCGGTTGACAACTGGCTGGCGACCAAGGCCCTTCAGCACCAGGAAAAACACCTGTCGGTGACGAAGGTGCTGCTTGACGATGCGGGAGACATTGCCGGCTACTACACCTTGGCAACAGGGCAGGTCGATTTCAGCGAATTGCCAGCCGACGTGGGAAGAAAGTTGCCGCGCCGCATGTTGCCCGTAGCGGTGCTGGCGTGGCTGGGAGTTAGTTCATCGCAACAAGGCCAGGGCTTGAGCAACCTATTGATGGCCCAGGCACTGCGCGATTGCTGGGAGGCCGGCAAGACCTTTGCCTTTATTGCAGTTATCGTCGACTGTCTGGATGACGACGCAAAAGCATTCTTTCAGCATTGGGATTTCCAAGAGCTGCCCGGTGATCCTTACCGGTTGTTCATCAGCGCGAAGCGGCTTGACTCGATGATGAAATCGCCGTGATGCCACGGAATCGAGGCGGCGTCGACGTGAATTCTCATTTAAAAAGAGACACAATCCACCACACGCACCCCGCAATCATGGCAAGCAGTGGCACACGGGCACGAGTAATCCAGGCTAACGGATAGGGCCCGTCCCTCGAACCCGCCGGAGACCCCAGGCCGCCAGCAGCGAGAAACACAGCACCGCGACGTTCATCTGCGCAGGCGGAAAATCGTAACGGTTGGCCAACACGAACCCGAGGGTGTTGGTGGCCAGGGCCACCACGGGTGCCACGAAGAACATCGGGCGGACCTCCCGGCAGAGGTTCTTTGCCACCAGGGGCGGCAGCACCAGGCCCCCGAACGTGAAGAGCATTCCGGACGTGCGGATCGAAAGCCCCACGACGAGGCCCAGCCACAGCGATTCCGCCGCGGCCCAGCGGCCGACCTTCATTCCGGCGGCAGCCGCCATCGAAGGGTCCATGACCAGCAGGAGCAGTCTCCGGCCGGCGGCCAGCAGGAACACAAGAGTCGCCGCCACCAGGACGCTGAATACGCCCACGTCGGTCGCCGTTGCCCCGATAATGCTCGATGAATGGATCCGGTGGATTTCCTCCAGGCCGTGGGGGCTGTGAGCCACAACCAGCACGGAGAGGCTGGTCGAGAGCAGGAAGACCCAGCCGGTGATGGCTTCGTGGCTTTCGCGCTTCGCCCGGTCGGCCCGGGAAGTTGCCAGCGCCGCCAGCACGGAGAAAGCGACCGCCATTATGACCTGGAAACTGTCGCAGCAGAGCCATGACGGGCTGTGCGCCAGGGTGCTCCCTTCGCTGTGCAGCGGAAACACGCTGCTGGCGGCCAGCGCAATGGCAATCCCCAGGGTCGATGCCGCGGAGACCGCGGCCCCAAGGAACACCTGGTCGCGGGCGACGACCATCACGCCCACCAGCGCCAGGAGCACGCCGACCAGCCAGCCCACAAGATAGCTGTTGTGAAAGAGCCGCCAGGAAGCAAAGAACGATTGGATCGCGCCGAGTTCCGATCCCTCCGTTGGCGCGGAACCGGTC
This sequence comes from Thermoguttaceae bacterium, assembly GCA_050014815.1. Lineage (GTDB taxonomy): Bacteria > Planctomycetota > Planctomycetia > Pirellulales > Thermoguttaceae > JBEKCP01. The sequence goes on from JBEKCP010000262.1 coordinate 6,961, forward strand.
GGGGGCAGATCGCCTGAGGCGGGACCGGGCGCCTTGGGGGCGCTGGTATCCGATGGGCCGAGCGATTCCACCGCGCGGTCCAGCGGCGACCGCCCGGCCGGCGGACGGGGGTCTTCCGCCTGGAGTTCCCGGGCAGACACGGCGCCGAGCACCACCGCGGCGAGCAAGAGGGGCAGGCGTCGACCGACGAAGGGGAGGGCAGAGAGTGGCCCACGAGTGCCTTCTCGCGTGATCCTGGAGTCTTGCAAATCTGTCCCCTCTCCCTCTGGGAGAGGGGCAGGGGGTGAGGGCTTTGGGAGCGTGTGTAAACAAGATACGGCGTTTTCTCGGCCAACCGCCCTCACCCTGCCCTCTCCCGGCGGGAGAGGGGAACTCGAATCTGCATTTTGCAAGAGTCCGGTGATTTCCATAAGTCTTACCCGAGTCTTACATTGACCGAGCCGCTTGCCCCGGAAGAGACCTCGATCTGGACTCCGTAGGCCTCGGCGAGCCTTCCCGGGTGCAGGATTTCCCGAGTGGGGCCCGCCTCGACGCGGCCGTCATGGACCAGGGCGAGGTGGGTGCCGTAGCGGGCCGCGACCGCCAGGTCGTGGGTGACGAGGATCACGGTGAGTTGCTCGGTGCGGTTGAGGTGTTCCAGCGACTCGTAAAGGGCCGTTTCGACCGACAAGTCCAGCCCGCTGGCGGGTTCGTCGGCCACCAGGAGGCGAGGCCGGCGGATCAATGCGCGGGCCACCAGGGCCCGCTGGCGCTGACCGCCGGAGAGCGACCAGAAATCGCGGGTTTCCATTCCCGCCAGGCCCACGGAGCCAAGCGCCCAGCCGAGGCGTGCGGCCCGCTCCGCGCGGCGGGCACGCAGACCGACCAGTCCCAAGGCGACGAACTCACGCACGGTGGTCGGCAGGGTCGGGTTCGTGCTGCACTGCTGCGGGACGAAGCCGATCCGGTCGCTTCGGAGGAAGTCGCCCCACCGTTCGAGCAGGCCGCCCGAGGGGCGCAACAGCCCCAGCATCCCCAACAGCAGCGTCGTCTTGCCTTGGCCGTTGGGTCCGATCAAAAACCAATACTGGCCGCATGAGATCCGAAGGTCCACCTGGTCCAACACGGGCCGGCCGCCGTAGCCCAGC
>JBEKCP010000263.1:0-8040 GCA_050014815.1 Thermoguttaceae bacterium
TGGATCAGGTGGCCGAAACGCCCACCACGAAGTTTTCGATCAGACGCGGTCCGGCTACGAACGTGCTCTGGGGACGCGGGTTGCCGGTCCGGGGCGTGCAACAGGGCAATCCCTTCGACCCGGTGCTGCCGGTGAGACTGACGATGCCGCGCAACGGCGTCGGCAGCGGGCAGACGGTGCTGTCCGACCTCGACGGCTTGCGGAATGTGGCGGCCACGCTCGACGACCTGAAAGGTCCGTCCGGGGCGGTGATACCCGCGGCCACCGTACAGGTCCGTTACGCAGTGCAGCAGCAAGTCGTTCACTACTGCAATGCGCTGATGGACAGGCCTCCCGAGGACGCCAAGACCGTGCCGGTGTGGCTGGTGGTTCGCGTGGCAAAGGACCAGGCGCCGGGGTGGTACGTTTCCACGCTGAACCTGCAAGCCAACGGCAAGAAGTTCTCGGTTCCGGTGCAGGTCTTGGTGACGGGGTACACGCTGCCGGAGCCCAAGGATTTCACGTCCGACCTGGACTTGTATGGCAAGTACTGCGCGCCGCCCAAGGCGGTGTGCCTGCACATCTGGGATCATCAATGCGTGAAGCGGGCCGCGGCCACCCACGAGAGTGATGCGGTTCCCAGCCGCGAGTTCAAACCGCGACTGCCTTTGATGGTGGCCTTGTGGGACCCCAAGACGAACGTGGTCACGGATGTGGAGGCCCCGCAGATCGAGGATGAGGGGAGCGAAGCGTTCTACAAGCCGTTGATCGACGGCGTGAAGGCCGTTGTGCTGCGGCGCGGCTGGCCGGAGCGGTGCATCCTGTTGGCCCAGGGCTTTGACAACCGGCCCAGCCTGGAGGCCGGGAGACGGATGAAGCAGTGGGCGCCCTATGCCCGCTGGTACTTGCTCTCCCGCTTTGCCTCCGATCCCGGAAGTATTCACACCAGAAATGCCACAAAGAAGGCCGTGGCTGCCGGCGACACGTCCGCCGCGCAAGGGGGCGAATTGCTGAAGGCCGGCAAACTGATCGCGATCCCCGGATTGGAAGTCGGGGTGAAGGAACATCCGTGGTCGGGGCCGCGGTGGGGATCGTGGGACTGCGGGATGAGGGCGATCGAGTTTGAGGCATGGATGGCCCGGCCTGCCGAGTTCATCGACATCGGGACGGCCCGCTGGCTCTGGCAGTTCTACTCCCCGCCGCTGACATACCGCACCTTGCCCACGCTGTGGGGCAACCTCGGGCGCATCGGCCTGGACTTCTGGTTCTGGAATACGGATGCAAAACCAGGCTTCCCCCATCGCATCTTCAAGGGAAACCCGGAGTTCGGCTTCACCAGCGGACGGTCGGCGGTCATTCTCGGTTATGCGTCGGGAGCGGCCGTACAGGCGCGTCGAACCGGGCGGACGGAGTGGCGGAAGTTCGCCTGGCGCCAGTTGGACTGGGTCCTGGGCGCGAATCCCGACGGTTTCTGCGCTCGCATCATCAACGCGCCGCGCAAAGGCGAGAAGAACCATCCGGGAATGAGCATCCCGGCGGCGGTCGGGGTGCCTAACGGTGTCTTGGGCGATGCGGCCGACCAGCCGCACATCTCCCGCACTTGGCCGTCCACCGAGCAATGGTTGCCGAACTCCGCGAACCTGCTGACGGCGATACTCGAACTGGTTCACCCGGCGCAGTCCTTACCGGCGGGCGGGGAGGGAAAAAGGCCATAGCCACCGCCACGACGTGTTGCCGGCGATCCGCCATGGAGCCGACGATATCCGAACTGAGAGGAGACGACGATGAAACCAACCGCGTTGAGAAGATGCCCGTTGTGGATCTGCGCTCTGGTTCTGGGCGAATTCGCCGGCGCGAACGGCGCGGAGGCGCCGTTCGCCTCGGACCCCGCGGCGGGCGTCATCCTGCACGTCGCGGCCGCGGGAACCCCCGTCGTCGAACCGATGGGGCTGGCCGCCAACGGGCAACGACTGGTGATGACGCTGGCGACATCGGTGAAACAACGTGACGCGATGCGGAAACAAGTCAACGCCGCCGGTCTGGCCGGCCTGGTCACGGTGGTCGAACAGTCGTCGCTTGAACGTCTGTCGCTGGCATCGTGGTTCGTCAACCAGGCGATCGTTGAGGACTGGCCGGGCGCGCAGGGACGAGGTTTGAAGTGGAAGGAATTACTGCGCGTGGCCGCACCCGGAGGCGCGGTGCTTGTGAAGGATCTGACGATGGCCGAGGCGACGGCCCAGATCAAGGCCGACGACTCCGCCGACCGCGTGCAACGCATGGAACGGGTGGATGGATGGTTGCGGATCGAGGCGGCGATGCCGGCCGGCATGAGCGAATGGTCGCACACCCGCTACGCCGACGCCGGCAACCGGGAGATCTCGGTCGACCGCCTCTGTCCGCGTCGGAACGCGCACGTGAACTACCACGACTACTTCACTTGGGAGGACGACGGGCCCGGCAGCCTGGAGGCCGCCCGCGAACCGATCTGGGTGCGCTGGCTCGACGGAATCAACCACCCGGGAAGCAACAGCAACACACGCGCCATGCTGGCCGCCGACGGGGTGATGATCAGCGTGTCCGCCAGCGAGTCCGTGGCCCGGGTGCGCGATGGGGCCCTGTTCAATCGGGGGTTCGCGATGACCTGTCGCGACGCCTTCAACGGCGCCCTGCGTTGGGGCCGATTCGACGCCGGCAAGCACCTGGCCATCGGCGGCGGACGATTATTCTCCTTGAATGGAAATTCCGTGACCGCGATTGATCTCAACACGGGCGCCAACCTCTTCGAGGCCGCGTTGGCGGAGAGACTGCCGATCCACGAGATGCGGGCCACCCGCGACGCGTTGGTGGTGGCTTACGGCAAGGGCGAGGTCTGGGGGGTCGCGGCTTTCGCCACCGCCACCGGCAAACCATGCTGGCGCGCGCCGGTCCATTGGACGCAGGTGCTGGTCGCCGATAACCACGTCATCGTCTCCTGCACCGACGCGTTGGTCGTCCCGGCGAAACCCCATGCGCCACGTTTGTCGGTGCCGCCATCCGCAGTGGTCGCTTTCGACCTCGCCACCGGCGCCCAACGCTGGCGGTTGTCTTGCGCGGAGTTGCCGGCCGTGGAGTCGCGCCGCCTGCACTGTGCGGCCGAAGGAGTGGTGGTGCTGTGGACGGACAAAGAGCTGGAAATCCTCGACCTGAGAACCGGTAAACCGCGTTTTCGGACAGCGGTTGAATTGGCGCTGAAAGGTCCTGCGTACAATCGTCCGCTCGGACCATCGGTCAAGGACGCCTGGCCGCTGGCCCGGGGCGACGCCCAACGCAGTGCCGCCGCGAGTGTCCAGATTGCCGCCGAGTTGAAACCACGCTGGTCCGCACGCCCACAAGGCGTTGGCGACAATGCGACTTTTACCCGGCGCTATGTCTGGCGGTCGAACTATCTGTACAGCACCACCGTCACACCGCCGGTGGTCGCGGCGAACCGGGTGGTCTACGCCTTGCCGATGGAGCATTGCATTGTAGCGCTGGATGCTGGAACCGGCCGCGAAGCCTGGCGGTTCGAGGCCGATGGACCCGTCGATTCAGCACCGGCACTGGTCCAGGGGCGTGCCGTGTTCGGCTGCCGGGATGGCGCCGTGTACTGCCTGGATCTGACCGACGGCGCCCTCTGCTGGCGTCGCGGACTCTCGCCGGTGAGCCAACGCGTTAACGTCTACGGCCAGTTGGAGAACCGTTATCCGGTTGTCGGCGCCGTCCTGCCCGACAACGACGGTCAGGTTCTGGCCACGGCGGGGTTCAATGGCCAACAACGCGTCATCGTGGCGCGCCTGCATGTCGGAACCGGCGAAGTGTCCGAGTTCCGCCTGTTGCCGCGCGGCAGTTATCCCAACGACATGTTGGTGGCGGATGCCGACGGAAATGTCTGGCTGAACTACCAGCCGATTTCGCCAACGACGAATTGTCCGGCGACCTCGCGACTGGGATTGGATAATTTTACGCGCGGTCATACCCTTGGCAGGTCCACAAGGGACCCCAAGTTGTTGGCGAACCTGCCGGCGATCGTGCGTTATGTCCCGTGCTATCTGTTGTCCGCAGACAGCGAACTGATTGCCACCGCCCGCACCACCTCACCGTTGAGTGAGATGCGTTTCGGCTTGGGGCAGATGCGTTACGGCGCCGGACGCATCGCCCACACGGAGATGGTGTACCGGGGGTATCCGGCCATCCTGTGGACTTGGGATGCCGAACAGATGGTTGGCTTGCAGATGAAGTTCTTTGCACAAACCGGAAACGATTATCCGTGGGGCGTCGCCAAGGAGTTGAAGAAGGACTGGCCGGTGGCCAAACCGGGCGCGCTGTTTGCCGTGTCGCGCGGCAAACTCGACGGCGGTTCGATCAAGGAATCGTTGCTTTGGCAGGCGGACCTCGGCGAAGTCTGGGCCCTGGCAAAGGCCGGTGACAAAGTGGTCTCTGCCGGCCCGGTATACATCGAGGCACCGCCACCTCCACCGACCCCCCAAGGCGCCACGGTCTTCGGCGGCGCCCCGGACAAACCGATCCAGGCCGACCCCTTGCAGACGAAGGGCCGTCTGTACCTGCTGTCCGGAACCGACGGCCGACGGTTGGCCACATTGGATCTCCCGGCCACACCGGTTCAGGACGGCGTGGCGATCGCGGGCGGCAAGGTCTACCTTACCTGCGTGGATGGAAGCGTAGTCTGCCTTGAGTAACCCTACCGTCTTGAACGGAGAATGGAAGAATATGAGCGAGCACCGAGACAAGAATGGATGGCTGCGGTCGTGGTTGTGGTGGCTGGCCGGATTGCTGGCGACCTCGCACGCATGGGCGGAAGAGATGCCCGCCGCAGGACAGGTGCTCGAGGAGACCGGCGTGTCGGCGGGATTGGCGGTGGTCGTCGGCACGACGGACGGCGCGCTCGAAGTGGAGTTGGCCGCCGCAGGGCGCCTCGTCGTGCAGGGGCTGGCCTTCGACGAGGCCTCGCTGGCCAAGGGCCGGCAATCGCTGCTGGCCGCCGACAGCCTGGCGAGCGTCGTTGCCGCCGAACCGGGTGCGAGTCTGCCTTATCCCGACCGGATCGCCAATCTGTTGGTCTGCGACGCCGATCGCCCGGCAGACAACGCGCCGTCGCGAGATGAACTGCTGCGCGTCGTCGCGCCTGGCGGCGCGCTCTACCTGCGCAGCGGCGGCAAGTGGGAAGTCGTTCGCCCGCAGCGACCTGCCGGCATGGTCGAGTGGCCCAGCTTCGACGGCGGCAAAGGCACGCCGCATAGCTCCGCCGATCGAACGATCGTCTTGCCGCTAATGGTTCGGTGGATCGACGGGCCGCTTCTGGGCCAGACTCCGGCCCAGGTCGATATCTATGCCACGGTCTCCGCGGGCGGGCGGCTTTTCCAGGTCACGAACATCGACGACGCCAACGTCCACCTTCCTTGGCAGCGCCGTCCGCTGTGGCTGGTGGCGCGCGATGCCTACAACGGCACGCGATTGTGGCGCAAGCCCTACCCGCTCGGGAGCAGCGTCTGGACCGGACGTCAGAAGAGCGGCGGCCCAACCGGCGGGCTGGTGGCGGCCGCTGCCGACCGAGTGTTTGTCTGGGGCGGCGACGACTCCCTGTTGGCGCTCGATGCCGCTACGGGCGAAGAGAAACGGCGCATCGCGCTCGGCTCCCCGCGCCGCAAGCCGGGCACCCTGCGAGTTCAGGGCGGGCGATTGCTCGCTCAGGTGCAGGAGGGCTGGGCAGCTTTCAACCTCGACGGTTCGCCTGCGTGGCGGGCAACGGCCAACGACAAGTGGACCGGCTTCGGCAACACGATGGCGACCCATCTGGCCAACGATGAACTGCTGGTCCTGCAGGAACCGGAACGGGTGCGGGCCATCGACATCGCGACCGGCAAAGATCGCTGGACGGCGCCCTTGCCCGGAAAATACGGACTTCAAATGGTCCTGCCCGAGGTCGTGGTGTACCGCGCGGCGGGCGTACTTCAAGCCCTTTCCAGCGCCGATGGCAAGCCGGCATGGTCGCTTGCCATGAAGGGCGTGACATTGCCTGGCAGCCCCGATGCCTATGCCTGGAACGGCGGCGTGGCCGTGGGAGGGAAGCGTCTCGACCCGCTCACCGGCAAGGAGAGCGGCACGGCGCCGACGGCGAACCAGGATCGTTGTACTCCGCCGTTGTTCCTGCCCACTTTCGGCATTCGCGGCCACGGCAGCCAGTTGTCGTGCGACGATCCGAAGACCCGCCTGGCGAACTACGGCGCCTTGCGATTGGCCTGCAACAGCGGCAACGCGGCGGCCAACGGGCTGATCTACGCCGTCAGTTCGGACTGCCTGTGCAGCGTCACGCATGTGCGCGGAGTATCCGCCCACGGGTCCACCCCGGTCGCCGTCGCCCGCGTCGATCTGGCGGCGGCACGGCCGGTGGTCGCCGGCGCCGGCAAGCCGGCTCCTGCCGTGACCGGCAACGGCCGCGACTGGCCGATGTACCGGCAAAACCTGCGGCGTTCGGCGGGCCTCGACTGCACGCCGGTGCGCAGCCCTCGTCAGGTGTGGAGCGCCAAGGTCAGCGGGCCGTTGCCGGCCGGTCCCGTCGCCGAATCGCGGCTCGCCGGCGGACTGGGCGACATCCGCGGTTTGACCTGCGCCGGGGGCATCCTGTGTGCGGCCGACGCCGCCCGGCAGCGGGTGATCGTCCTGGACTCGGCAACGGGCCGGCGTCGCTGGGGCGTGCAACTCGGCGCCGGCATCGATTCCCCGCCGACCATTTCGCAGGGGCGCGTCGTCTTCGGCTCGCACGACGGCTGGGTCTATTGCTGCTCGGCAAACGACGGCGCGCTGATCTGGCGCTCGCGAGCAGCGCCGGCCGACTCCTTCCTGCCGGCCTACGGTCAACTCGCCTCGCGATGGCCCGTGGTCGGCGCGGTGACGGTGGACGGCGACGTGGTCTACGCAACGGCCGGCCGGACGACTGCCGTCGATGGCGGTCTGGCGCTGTGCGCCTTTGATCTGGCGACCGGCAACCTGCGCTGGGTGACCAAGGTCGCCCGGTGCCCGTTCAACGACGTGCTCATCAGCAACGGCAGAGAGCTGCGACTCAACAACATCCCGGCGACGCCCAACCCGAGAGACCGAGGCAAAGGGCCGTTTCCGTCGGATATTCTGCAACCCGCGGTCGAGGGGCTGGTGCGATTCGTCCGTCTCGATCAGGACACGACCCATCACGGCTATGCCTGGGCGCCGATGCTCTATGGCGGCATCCGCGGCCGCCTCCTGGCCTGGCACGATGACCGCGTGTTCGGTTTTGCCCGGCACACCTACGCCTGGGTAAACAATTCGACCTGTGCTCTCAAGGACCCGCTGGCGGTGTTCATGGCCAAGGCCGACACCCAAAACCCGGCGGCGCCGAACTTACCCCAACAAAGAGGTTTGCCGATCGACTACGGGCCGGCCAATGTCTGGACGCAGAAGATGCCCTCGACCGGGACGCGCGGCGCGGCGTTCATCGTCACGGGCGAAGTGGCCGTTGCCGCCACCAACGAACCGGCGGACGACCGCTTCACCGGTCGCCTGCAGACCTACAACCTCGCCGACGGCAGTCTGCTTGGTTCGGCCGTTTTGGATTCGACCATCTGCCGCGAGGGGCTGATTGCCACCGATGGCCGCCTGTTTGTGGCCTGTACCGACGGTACGGTGCGGTGTTATGGGTCCGGTGACGTGGCATTGAAACCGGACGAGGCGAAGTGAGGAGTCGCAAAGAAACATTCCCAAGGAGATCCCCATGACAAAGCTTATTCGACTGATTGCGGTAGCCGGACTGTTGCTGGTCCTGCAAGTACAAGCGGCGGACCTGCCGCCGGCGGCGCAGGTGCTCAAGGAGACCGGCGTGTCGGCCGGACTGGCGGTGGTCGTCGGCACGACCGACGGCGCGCTGGAGGCGGAGTTGACCAACGGCGGCCGGATGCTCGTGCAAGGACTGGCCCTGTCCGACGAGGCGACGACGAAGGCCCGCAGGTTTCTGTTCGAGCAGAAGCTTTACGGGCTGGCTTCGGTGACGCGGGT
>JBEKCP010000264.1:0-11181 GCA_050014815.1 Thermoguttaceae bacterium
ACTTCACGATCGAGATGGTCACGCTCCAGATGCGGTACATGACCAGTGTGGACGAGTCGGGCTTCGAGCGGGAACTGGTTGCCGCGGCCCAGGCGGCGTGCCGCGGCGATGCCGACTCCGCACGGTCGAAGCTCCAGGCGGCCTTCGACCTGCTGCACTCGGCCCGGGAATACTTCTATCCGGCCGATGCCTACCTGCTCGACCTGACGTTGGTGGCCCCGACCACGCTGGGGGCCTCGTTTCGGGAAGCGATCGGCGCAATCTCCCCTCTCCCGACCAACCTCCGGTCGGTGCCCGGAGAGGCGCCCACGACGACCATGCTGCGCACGGTGCCCGACCCGGGGGTGAGGGCCATTTCGATCCCAATCAACTTGCTGATCTCGGGCCAGGTCCTCGATGAGATGGCCCGGCGGGAGACCGCGTCGCTGGAACTGCTTCGCGAGGCGCTGGAGGCGGGCAGGGCCGCGGTGGTCGGCGGCGAGTTCCAGGAATTCGAGTTGCCGCTGCTGCCGCCCGAGGCCATCCGCTATCAACTTGAAAAGGGGCTGGCGATCTACCAGCGGCGTCTCGGCCGGCGCCCGGAGGTCTTCGGACGCCGCCGCTTCGGCATGACGCCGGCACTGCCCCAGATTCTCGACCGGCTGGGGTTCACCGGCGTGGTGCATGCCACGCTGGACGACGGCCGGTTTCCCGCCGAGGGCCCCGGCCGCATCCGCTGGCAGGGAATCGACGGCACGGCCCTGGAGACACTCGCCCTGGTGCCCGCGGACCTCAGCCGGTCCGACGCCTTCCTCCGCCTGTCGCAGAACCTGTCCGGCACGATGGAGGGAGGCCGGATGGCCGCGGCGATCTTCGCCCATTGGCCCGGACGGTCCAGCCCCTGGTACCGCGACCTCCAGCGGATCGTCCGCTACACGTCGGTCCTGGGGACGTTCGTCACGACGGCCAAGTATTTCGAGCAGACGGGCTACCCGGGCCAACAGGTCGAGCACAAGGCGGACGAGTACCGATCGCCCTATCTGCGGCAGGAGGTGGACCTCGGCCGAGCGGATCCGATCTCCCGCTGGGTCCGGTATTTCTCCCGCCGCGCCGCGGCCGAGGCGATCCAGACCCTCGCCACCTTGGCGCGATTGACCGCGACCTCCCCTCTCCCGCCGGGAGAGAGACCCGCGAGCGGGTGCCCCGGGGTGAGGGGAGCCGGGCCGACAGGCGATGTCCTTGCGGGTACCCTCGATCGAGTTGACGATTCACTCGCCGCCGAGCCGTCGGACGATCCCGCGCTGGACGATCGGCTGCGGCAGGACCTGCACCGTGCAATGGAGGCTTTTTCTCGCTCGGTCGGTCGCCCGGCCGAGACGGGGTCGGCGGGCGTGCTCGTAGCCAATCCATCGAGTTCCCCACAACGACTCTGCCTGGAACTGCCGGAGCTGGCCGCCGAGGCAGAGGCGGTCGGGCCGGTCGTCTGGGCCGGCGACTCGGCCATGCGCCGCGCGGTCGTCGTCGACGTGCCGCCCCTGGGATTCGCCTGGGTTGGTCCGGCCAGCGGCGAAGTAGTCAAGCCCGAACCGGCACGCAGGGGATGGGGTCCGTTCCGGCGTCGTCCTGCCGGGCCGCCGCCGTTGGCGGAGCTAGTGGCCCCGCCGCGGGCCCGCGGCCGTGTCGGGGGCCCATCCGCCGGTAAGCCCGGCGCCCTGTTGCGGAACGAGTTCTTCGAGGTCCGGATCGATCCCTATACCGGCGCGATCCGCGGCATTTACGACTACCAGTCCCGCGGCCCCCGCCTGTCCCAGCAGATCGCTCTGCGGCTGCCCGCGGGCGACGCCGAGGATGCCTACTCGATCATGGCGGCCGACGAGATCGCCGTCACTTCGCCGGGGCCCGTGCTCGGCGAAACGATGGTCCGCGGCCGGCTGATGGACCGGCGGGGCCGCCGTGTGGCCGGATTCCGGCAGACGACCCGCATCTGGCGCGGAAGCCGCACGGTCGAGTTGGAGATCGATCTCGACGCGGAGGAGTCGCCGGGGCCGGACCCGTGGAGTTCCTATTACGCTGCCCGGTTCGCCTGGGCCGACGACTCGGCCAGCCTCTATCGCAGCGTCAACCAGGCCCTCCTGCCGACCGACGCGGCGCACATGGAATCGCCGCACCTGATCGACATCCGAGGCGAGAAGCTGCGGACGAGCCTTTTGTGCGGCGGGCTGCCCTACCATCGCCGCTTCGGCACGCGGAAGCTCGACACGCTCCTGGTAGTCCGCGGCGAGTCGGCCCGGCGGTTCCGGCTGGGCGTGGGCATCGACCTGCCGCAGGCGATGGCCGCCGCGATGGCTTTTCTCGGGCCTCGCTGCGTGCAGCCGGGCTGGGCGCGGCCGCCGCACGACGCCGGCTGGCTGTTCCATCTCGACGCCCGCGGCGTGCTGGCCACGCACTGGGAGCCGCTCGTCGAAGGAGGAAGGGGGGAAAGCCCCCCACCACGCTTACGCGCGGTGCCGGCATCCGGGGGTTCTTCCGAGTTGGCCGAAAGCCGCATCGCAGGGTTTCGCGTGCGGCTCCTGGAGACCGACGGGCGGCGGGTTTCCCTCGGGCTGCGATCTTTTCGCGCGGTTGCCTCGGCCCGGAAGCTCGGCCGCCCGGACGATTTGCCCACCGAGCTTTCGATCGAAGGCGACCGGATCGCCGTGGAGTTGGGCCCGTACGAATGGGCGGAGGTCGAGGCGCGGTTCTGACGGGGCGAGACACTAGCCCGACGCGCCAGCGAGGGAGTGCATGCGGGGCCAACGGGCAGACTGGGTACCGGGTACTGAGTACTTGGTACTGAGTATCGCGCCCTTCCCGCTTGCCGCACGAGCCCGCATCGCCCATACTGACGGGCATGGACGCCGATCAGGCCGACGCGCTAGAGCCCAAACGCTGGTACTGCCTCACGCCGGGCCGCGTCGTGGCCGGACTCTTGCCCTTGGAAGGACTCTTGTGGCTCAGCGGCCGATATCACTGGTTCGCGTTCAATGAGCACAAGGGCTGGACGGTCCTGATCGCCCTTGGGGCCGTCCTCCTGGCGATCCTGGTCATGTTGCTCTGGTTCGTCGCCGCATTGCTCTTCCGCTGGCGGTTCCAGTTCAGCATCCGCACGCTCCTGCTCCTGACGGTGGTTGTCGCCCTGCCATGCACTTGGTTTTTCTGGGAGGTGGAGAAGGCGAGTGAGCAGAGAGAGGTGGTGAAGATGTGGTTGGAGTTGGGCGGCGGTGTGGACTATGACTATCGGTGTGATGTGTTCGGATACCCGATACCTGGTGTGCAACCACCAGGGCCCGCTTGGCTGCGCAGACTCGTAAGCGACCACTTTTTCGCCGACGTCGCCGAGGTGGGTCTACTCGGTCCCGAGGTCACGGACGAGGGATTGGAGCGCCTGAAGGGACTGGGCCAACTCCGATTGTTATACCTCTGCGGCGGTCGTGTGACGGATGGGGGACTGAAACACCTGAAAGCGTTGGGCCGACTCAAGATGCTGGGCCTCGGCGACACCAAGATCACGGACGCGGGGCTGGAGCACCTGAAAGGGCTGGGGCAACTCCAGCAGTTGTACCTCAATGACACTCGGGTCACGGACGCGGGGCTGGAGCACCTCAAAGGGCTGCGGCAGCTACGGGAGTTGGATCTCTCCGGCACCCGGGTCACGGATGAGGGCGTGAAGAGGCTCCAGCAGGCATTGCCGAAATGCACGATCGACAGGTAGCGGCGGGTGTTCGCCAAGTCTTCTCAATCACCTTCCCGGCTTTGCGCCTTCGCGCCTTTGCGTGAAATCCCTCCCACTCACCGCCTCGCCTTCACGACAGGCCGTTTGCAAGGATATCGGTTCAGGATTGAGGAGTATTTCACGCAAAGGCGCAGAGGCGCAAAGGAATAATCCGGCCAGGCAGATTCACGAGTACAATTCCCACTGGCCGACGGCGTCGAAGGCGTTCGGAAAATGCTCGATCGCGGGCCGGCCCTTGCCGGAGGGCCATGTGACGGCCACCACGTCGAACCGCGCGGAACACTCCAAGAGGCCGTGCCGCTTCAAGAAGGTCACGGCCAAAGTGGTCAGCTTCCGCTGCTTCTTCTGATCGACGGCCTCCCAGGGCTGGCCGGCCTCGGCGGACGTGCGGGTCTTGACCTCGACGAAGACGACCGTACGGCCATCCAGGGCCACGAGGTCGATCTCGCCGGGCCAGAGGCGGCTGCTGTGGACCAGCACCCGCAGACCGGCGCGCTTCAGGAAGGCGGCGGCCGCCCGCTCGCCCCGCTGGCCCAGCGTCCTGGGCGGGAAGAGCCGCCGCCGCCAGGCCGAAACGAGATTGCGGAAGCCCATGGGGCATCCCTCTTGTTTAGCGGGCGGGCTTGCCCGCCGAGCGGTGTTCCAAGCATGATTGGCACATGGTTCCCTCGGCGGGCAAGCCCGCCCGCTAAACGAACGCGAATAATACCTTACTTGCCCGGCTTGGACTCTTCCTGCTTCGACCGATCGACGCGGCGCTCGCGGAGGCGGACCGCCTTGCCGACGCGGTCCCGCAGATAGTAGAGCTTGGCCCGCCGGGCAACGCCGGACCGTTGCACCACGACCTTCGCGACCCGCGGCGAATGGAGCGGGAACTTACGCTCGACCCCCTCGCTCTGCACGATCCGCCGGACCGTAAACGTCTCGCGGGTGCCGGAACCCGCCCGGGCGATCACCACGCCGGTAAAGATCTGGATCCGTTCCTTCTCCCCTTCGAGGATGCGGCAGTGGACGTCCACCGTATCGCCGATCTCGAATTGGGGCAGCTCTTCCTTCAGGCTCGATTTCTCGACCAGGTTGAGGATTTGTTGGCTCATGGTTCTTGCCTTTCTAAGGGCCGTCTCTGAGTAAATCGGCTCTTCGTGTTCGCGTTCTCTGGCGGCTGTTTTCCCGGCGCCATCGAGCGATCTCCGGATGGTCGCCGCCCAGGAGGACCTCCGGGACTTCCAGCCCCCGGTACACCCGGGGGCGTGTGTACTGGGCGAACTCCAGGAGCCTTTCCTCGCCCGAGAACGAGTCGGCCTGACTCGACTCGGCGTCTCCCAGCACGCCCGGCACCAGCCGGATCACCGCATCGATCACCACCATAGCGGCGACCTCGCCCCCGTTGAGGACGAAGTCGCCGACCGAAATCTCTTCCGGCTCCAGGAGGAGCCGGATACGTTCGTCAAAACCTTCGTAGCGGCCGCACAGCAGGAGGAGCCGGCGGTGCGCGGCCAGCCGCTCGACCGCCGCCTGGTCGAGCCGCGCGCCTTGCGGGGTGAGCAGGACCAGGCGCCCCGGGTCCGCGTCCATCGCCCGCACCGCCTCGACGCACTCGACGGCCGGCTCGACCATCAGGACCATGCCGGGCCCGCCGCCGAACGGACGATCGTCAACTTTTTTGTGTTTTCCGCGGGCCCAGTCGCGGAGGTCGTGCAGTCGGACCTCGACCAGGCCGGCGTCCCTCGCTTTCTTCAACAGGCTTTGATCCAGGTACCCCTGAAAGATGTCCGGGAACAGGGTCAGGACGTCGAAACGCATGGTTCAGGACCTGCGAAGCCGCAAGCGGCTAAGCGCGGCGGGCAAGGCCGCCCGCTAAACGATTATTCCTGCGGCGGTTCGGGGTCGTCCTGCGGCTGGGCCGCCGGCGCGGGGGCGGCGGGCGGAGGCGGGGCGGCCCGCCGCCGCGACTGGGTCAGCCGGGCCAACGCCAATCGCTGCTGCTCGGCGTGCGTCCCCTCCAGACCGTATTTCTTGATCAGCACCTTTACCTTGTCCGACGGCTGGGCGCCCACGCTCAGCCAATGCCGGATCCGATCCGGCTTCAACAAGGCCCGGGCGTCCGTCTCCGGGACCATCGGGTCGTAGGTGCCCAACTCCTCCAGGATGCGGCCATCGCGGGGCCTCCGGATGTCCATCGCACAGATGCGAAAGAACGGACGATGCTTCCGGCCGAATTTCTTCATGCGAATGCGTACTGACACAAATCAATCCTCCACTGGGTACTCACGGTTTTCGTTTGGCCTCTCTTTTTTTTCGACGGGCTTCCTTCTCACGGCGCTTGCGCTCCTCGGCCTTCTGCTTGGGCGTGAGCCGCTTGCCCGTGCCCTGCTTCTGCTTGGCCAGCCTCGCGCCGGGGCTGAGCGCGCCGCTGGAGCCCAACTGGTGCATGGTCCGCATGCGATCCACCAGCGACATGCCGGCGAGCTTCTTCATCCAGTCGGCCATGGTGTCGAACTGTTTCACGAGATCGTTGACCTCGTGGGGTTCGACGCCGGCGCCGGCGGCGATTCGGCGGCGGCGGCTCTGGTCGACGGTTTTCGAGGGGTTGCGGCGTTCCTCGTGGGTCATCGAGTCGATGATCCCGCCCAGGCGGCGGAAGTCCTGCTCGGCGTCGATGTCGCCCATTGCCTCGGTCATCGAGCCCATGCCCGGTATCATGCCCAGCACCTTGTTCAGCGGCCCGAGCTTCTTGATCTGCCCGAGTTGCTTCTTGAAGTCGTCCAGGGTGAACTCGCCCTTGCGGAGCCGGGCCTCCTGGTTGGCCATCTCCTCCTTGTCGAACCTCTGCTGCGCCTGCTCGACGAGGGAGACGACGTCGCCCATGCCGAGGATGCGGCCGGCCATGCGGTCGGGGTGGAACTCCTCGAGCGAGTCGAGGTGCTCGCCGGTGCCGACGAACTTGATCGGCACGCCGGTGACGGCCTTGACGGAGAGGGCCGCCCCGCCCCGGGCGTCGCCGTCGAGCTTCGTCATGATGACGCCATCGAGTTCCAGGGCCTCGTTGAACGCCTTGGCGCTGGTGACGGCGTCCTGCCCCGTCATCGCATCGACCACCAGGTAGACCTGGTCGGGATGGACCCGGCGGTCGATCTGGGACAACTGGGCCATCAGTTCCTCGTCGACGTGGAGCCGCCCGGCCGTGTCGAGGATCACCACGCCCGCGCCGGCCTCCTTGGCCGCGGCCAGGGCGGACAGGCACAGGGCGATGGGGTCCTTCGCCTGCAGGTCCGCATACACCGGCAGTCCAAGCTGCTGGCCGATCACCTGCAACTGCTCGATGGCGGCGGGCCGTTGAAGGTCGGCGGCCACGAGCATCGGCTTGCGGCCCCGCTCGTTGATCAATCGCCCCAGCTTGCCGCAGGTCGTCGTCTTGCCGGAGCCTTGCAGACCGCAGAGCATCAGGATCGACAGGTCGTTGCGGAAGTGGAGCGAGTGGTCGACCGGCCCCATCAGGCCGACCAATTCCTGGTGTACGATGCCGATCAACTGGTGGGTCGGGTCGAGCGATTTGAGCACCCGCTCGCCGACGGCTTGTTCGGCGACCCGGGCGGTGAAGTCCTTGGCGACCGAGACGCTGACGTCGGCCTCCAGCAGGGCCCGCTCGACCAGGGCCAGCCCGTCGCGCATATTGGCCTCGGTCAAGCGACCGCGGCCGCGGAGGCTTCGGATGGCCGAGCTGATGTTTTCTTGGAGTGATTCGAACATGGCCGACGGCTCTGGGGGTCCGACACGCCCAAACCTTCGAGCCGAGTGTGGGTTGGCACACTCGGCGGGCAAGCCCGCCCGCTAAACCGCGATGGGCGCGCGGAATCCATTATAATAATGGACGCCGCCCCTCTTTGGCAACCCCTGCCGGAAGGGGTTGGGGCAAGATTTTGGCGAGGAGCGAGGGGTCAGGGGTCGGGAAGAAAGCCCCCGGACTGCGTCCGGGGGTCAAGGGCCGTGGGTCAGGGGTCGGCGGAGGGATCGCCGGACCATGCGTTCGGCGCCACCCCGGCCGCTTGGCAGCGTCTCGGCGGCGAAAATGTCCTTTCCGGCTAAGGAAAGACAGGAGCCGCGGACTCGGCCAGGCTTGCCTCGCCGGGCGCGGGAGGCGAATAGTCCCCAATTCATCGAGTTCGGCGAAAAAAGGGGGACTGGCTCCGTGGCGCAGGTTGCTTGCCGTTGGAAGAATCGCCGCCGCCACGGTGCCTGTCCCCCTTTTTTCGCCCTCCGGGGAAAGGGGACAGGCACCGTAGATCGAGCGCGGCGACGGAGCCAGTCCCCTTTCCAATCTTGCGCAGTAGTGCTAATCGGCATCCTTTGCCAGGCGGCCGGCCTACAAAATGACCCCAATCGGCCCATCTACAACTACCTTGGAGGTGAAAGTTGACTCGCATGGTCTTGCGGTCTAGAGTTCCATCGGGATATACGCCCACTCGGGCGACGGGGGCTATGGACTGGCCGCTTGGCGACGGAGGCCGACCGGCACTTCCCAGAACTCTGCACCTAGGACAACCGTAGATTCTGAGGGGAGATAAGGCCATGGCAAAGACCTTCATGTACGGCCTGGTGACGGCTCTCTTGGCCGGATCGCCCTCGATGGGCCAGGAATGGGCCACCAAGATGTTCCCTGTGACCGAGCATGACTTCGGCACCGTTCCCCGAGGCGCCAAGGCCGAGTTCGACTTCAAGCTTTCCAATATCTACCTCGAAGGCGTCCACATCCAGGATGCCCATGCCAGTTGCGGCTGCACCAGTGTCCGGGTCGTCAAACCGGCGCTCAAGACCTACGAGGAGGGGGCGATCCACGCCACGCTGAATACGGGCACGTTCCTCGGGAACCGGAGCGCCACGATCACCGTCACGCTCGACAGGCCCTTCCCCGCCGAGGTCCAGCTCCACGTGAAGGGCGTCATCCGCAACGATGTGCTGTTCACCCCCGGCAGCGTTCAATTCGGGGACGTGGAACAGGGGAAAACCGTGATGCGGAGCGTCGTTGTGAGCCACGCGGGCCGGAGCGACTGGCAGATCCTGAGCGTCAAGAGCCCATGGGCCGGCCTTACGGCCGGCGTGAAGGAAACCGGTCGGGAAAACGGCAATGTCTGGTACCAACTGGACGTCCGCCTCGGCCCCGATGTCCAGCCCGGCTACCTCAACGACCAACTCATCCTGGTGACCAACGAGGGCGAAGGCATCCAAATGCCGCTGACGGTCGAGGGCAGGGTGGTTCCGGGCATCACCGTCAGTCCCGCCTCGCTCCAAATGGGGGTCGTCAATCCCGGCCAGGAAGTGACCAAGCAGTTGGTAGTCCGTGCCAGCAAGCCCTTCCGGATTCTCTCGATCACGTGCGACGACAAGTCCTTCAAGTTCGGCGACGAGACCGACCGCACGGCCAAGACCATGCACGTAGTTCCCGTGACGTTTCTGGCGGGTGGCGGTACAGGGAAGGTGGCCAAAAAGATCCGCATCGAGACCGACCTGGGCGAATCGACGCCCGAGCTGTCGGCCTACGCCCTCGTGGCCACGCCGGTGGGCAACTGACGAAGGCGCCCCCTGGGTGATCTTTCGGAATTGTCCTTCCACCGGGGCCGGCTTCCTGTTACAGTGGCCCCCGCTGATTGCCCGCTCTGGCCAAGGAAGGCATCGATCATGACGGGTCTGTTTGGGATCTACATCGTCTGGGGGATAGGCGCCGTTCAAGTTCTTGGGCTCTTGAGCGCGTGTGTGGCCCGGTTGGCGGAGGGGTCACGGGGGCAAGCGTGGTTTCAGCGGCTGTTCTTCGTCTGCTTGCTGCTTGTCGGCTTGGCGGCGACCGTGGCCTCGGGTGTTGGTCCCGGCTGCTGGATGCTATCAAATGCCACGCTGGCGGTAATGGTCTTAATGGCGACGTTTGACCCATGCCGCTCGGGTAAGGCCCGGGCATCGGTCTAAGGCAAGTATTAACAATCACTTGCGATTTCTGGTCGTTACAACCGGCCTTTCGTTACGACCGGAAAGACCCGCAAAATCGAAAGAATTGCTCCTTTCGCCACAACCGGCAGACCGAAACCTATAGTCAGGCAATCCTCAGACACGGACGTTGCCAAGGGGGGCAATGCCGGCTGCCAGCCGCCTGATCTTTGGCGAGCGGGCCGGGCCCTCCTTGCTTCCGACCGTTCTGCAAATCTCCACCGCAGGCACACGAGTCGAAGGAGGGAAAAGTATGCGATGCTTCTTGAGCGTTCTGCTGGTCGCCGGCACGGCCACCCTGGTCTCGGCGGTCGCCCGGGCCGGAAACCAGGAGGTCGCCGAGCAGATTGTCGTCAATCTGCGAGCCAACGGCCTGTCGGGCCAGACGAAAATTGGCGTGAAGTTCTCCGAGGGAACCGCCTGGGTCAAGGGACAGGCCCAAACCCAGGAGCAGATGGACCGCATTCTGACGGTTGTGAAACAAACAGGGGGGGTCCAGAATATCGTCAATGAAATGACGATCGGCGGCGGTCAACAGGGTTCGTCGGCCGGATCCGGCTCGGTGAGGGACCAGATTAACGCATTCCTGTCCAATCCCCTGCGGCGAACGGAGGCGGAGCCGCCGAGTCGCGCGCAGCAGGTGGGGACTTCCGTTCCCGCGTCGAGAGAGGCCGTTCCGACGGCCCTCATGCAGCCGGTACCGGCGCCGCCGGCACCACTACCGGGGGGAGAGGCGATTCCCCCGGGGACAGTGGGCGCCCCCGGCGGTCCAATGCCCATGTACAGCCCGAATGTCGGCGGCGGCCCGGCCCCGATGCGGACCGATCAGCCGAGCCTGCCGGCCTATGCGTGGCCGACCTACTCCGCATACCCGAATTATGCGGCCGTGACCTACCCGAAGCAGTATTCCCCGACGGCCTGGCCATACATCGGCCCCTTCTACCCCTACCCGCAGGTCCCGCTGGGCTGGCGGAAGGTCTCGCTGCAATGGGACGACGGCTGGTGGTTCCTGGAATTCCACGACAAGCCGTGCTGCGTGTGGTGGCGGTGAAGACCTGACGCCCAGAAACCCCCGGGACAGCAGTCCCGGGGCTTTTGGGAAAACGTGCAATTGCGTACAAAGCCCCCGGACTGCGTCCGGGGGTTCTTTGCATTGGTGAAGCCGCTTACGCCGAGGGCGGCCCTTCGAGGCTGTCGGCCAGTTTGCCGAGGGCCTCGGTCTCAATCTGGCGGACCCGCTCGCGGGTCAGGCCAAGGGTCTCGCCGATCTCCTTGAGCGTGCGGGGCTCGTGGTTGTCCAGGCCGAACCGCATCCGCAGCACCGTTGCCTCGCGAGGGTCCATCGTCTGGAGCTGGCGGAGGACGTGCGTGAGGTTGTCGACCTCGACCATTTCGGTTTCGGGGTTGCGGGCCCGCTCGTCCTGGACCATTTCTCCCAACGACCAGCCGGCGTC
>JBEKCP010000265.1:0-12951 GCA_050014815.1 Thermoguttaceae bacterium
AAGAGATGGGCCTCCTGGTCCCGCGCCAGCAGCGGCACTTCGTAGAGGCTGGCCAGGTACGCAGGCAAACCGCTTGGCAACCGCGGCTTCCTCGTCGCGAGATCGTTTTCGGGCAGCGGGCCCAGGATCTCGCTCGCCTTCTTGTCCGAGCGCAGGCAGGGGAACTGCTCGTTCTCGATGCAGTCCAGCGGCAGATCCAGGATCCGTGCGGCGCGCACCTCGTCGATGATGCGGTGGATGCCCGGACGGGTCTGGCAGAACCGCCCGGCCAGCGCCTCCACCGGCTCGCCACGGCAATGTTCCTGGTAAACCTGCCGCTTCGTCTCGGTCCGCAAGGAGCCGCGGTTGTACGGAAGGGTCGCCATGTCAGGGTGCTCCAGGTCGTAGTCTTAGGTTGTCCGCACAGGAAGGCATTGTCAGGTAACGACTTGCATTCACCAATGCTTCGATGGAAGTCCTCTTGGTGACGATCATCGCGCGAAGGTCAGGCCGGGGTCGGCGGGGTTGTCTCCCGCCAGCTTGAAGTTGAAGCGGTCGCCGGCAAGCGAGGCGACCTGGCCCACCATCATCGGATTATTGCCCTGCTTGAGGACCAGCAGGTTGTCGGCAAGAGTATACGTGCCGCTGAACTGCTGCGGCTTGCCGTTTTGGTCCAGCGCCCAGGTGAACCTCCCATCGCCGGCCAGGGCCAGCTTGATCGTGGCATTATCCGCGCGCATCGCGGTCCAGTTGCCCACGAGGCTCGACGCATCTGCCGGCCTCGCAGGCGCCGCCGGCATGCTCGGCGCCGCCGGTACGGCAGTATCCGATGCGGAGATACCATTGAGCAGTTGGGCGGAGAGCTGGTCCCTGGGATTCAGCCGCACGACTTCCCTGAGTTGTGCAGCGGCCGCGTCGATGTGCCCGCAAGTCAGGTAGTGATCGGCCAGCAGGAACCTCGCGTCCGAGGCGGCCGGATGCAATCTTGCGTACTGTTCCAAGGCGCGGAGCTGCGCCGTGTAGACATCCACGTTCGGATAGAGGCCGCTCAGCGTCGTCCAATCCCAGCCGGGACCGGCGGACAGCACGGCATAGTCGGTGGCGGCCGCTTCCTTGTAGCGCCCCAGCGCGAAGAGCGCCAGGCCGCGAAACTCGTGGAGCACAGTGTCGTTGGGCACTTGCGCAATGGCCTGGTCCACCTGGGCCAGCGCGGTCCTGTAATCGCCCTGCATGAAGGCATTGCGCGCCGCATCGAGCAATGGCGTCGCCTGTTCCTCGGCGACGGGCGGCGGGGCGGCGGCCTGGGCCACCACGATCGGCTGCGAGTAATCGATGGTTGCACCGCCGACAATGACCGGACCCGCGTAGTAGGGGTTGTAGTACGGCCAATATCCCCAGGACCATGGAATCGCGGAAACGGCGGCGCCGGCCCAGTAGCCGGCCGTCCACCAGCCCACCGGCCGATGATACCAGGACTGGTTCCAGTTGCCGTGCCAATCCCCGTGGTACCAGTCGCCGCGGTTCCAGTCGTTGTGCGTCGGCCGGACAAGGTTGTTCGTCCGGCCGTTGATGTTGACGTTGTTGCCGATGTTCGGACGGTTCCCGGGGTTGGGCCGGTAGCCGACGTTGGGCCCGCTGCCGAGATTCGGGCGAGTCTCGATGCTCGGACGAGTCCCGGCGCTAAGGCGGCTGTCCCAATTGGGCGTGTTGGCAATTCCAGGCCGCTGGCCGGCGCCCGGCCGGCTGCCCGGCGTAACGGCCGGGCGGTAGGCCCCGCCATTTTGCGGCAACGACGGCCGAACCGCCGGCGTCTCGGCGACACGCGACGTGTTGAAACTCGGACGCGGCACGTTGACGTTTTGACGCGGGGTGCTGAAGGAAGGCGTGTGAATCGGCGCCGGCCGTCCGGCGCCGGCTCCGGCCCCGCCACGGCTGCCGCCGCCACCCCCGCCGCCACCATGGCTGCCGCTGCCACCCCGGCCCGCCATCGCCGGGCCCGCCGACAACACAACGACCAGTGCGAAACCCACAACCGTTTTCAAGCTCGTATTCATTGGTATTCCTCCCGTGCAGGCAGAAGAGGGCGCGCCGCCGGCATGTTACATGGGCGGGGGTGGTTTTCGCGTGATCGGGATCTTTTCGATGTCCGGCGTCTTCTCCCCGCCGACTATGCGATCCCGCGATTGCCACGTCATTCGGTCCCTGGACACTCGGGTGGTGATGTTGGTCCCGGAAGCGATCTTCCCGTCACGCGTAACGCCGGTCATTTTCACGATCCATTGGTTGCCCTCTCGGGTCCAGACTCCTTCGCCAAACCCGCCTTCCGAGTCGAAAACCCAGGAGCGGATCTTCCTGGCCAAGGGGTCCCAGCCGATGCGCTGTGAACCGGTCATCACCGGACGGCCGCCGATCTGGACCTTGAATTCGCTCAAGATATAGCATTGATTGTCGGTCCAGCGGTAGGAGGTCGTCACCAGGGCTTCCGGGCTTTCATCCACCCACTCGCCGATCATCCACTGGAGTTGCTTGAGCTGCTCCTCGGGCGTCGGGGTGTCGTCGGGAAGGTCTCTCGCGCTGACCGTCAGCCAGTTGCCGTCCTGCCGGGCGTAGACCACCGAATAGGGACTGCGCTGGGCGGGTTCGTCGGGCACGTGGGTCACGGTCGCCATCCCGTCCTCGACGGCCATGTCCGGGCCGATGAACCGAATGGACCCGACGGCCAGATCCATGCGGGTCTTGGGGTGCTCCTTGAAGATTCCGGCGAACACTTGCTCGATCCCTTCACGGCCCTGGGTGGATTGGCCCTCTTCGCTGACGATCTCTCCGTCCGCCGCGAACAGGGATGCGATCGCCCGGGCATCGCCCACGTTGTACGCCTTGGCAAACGCCTCGGCGGCAAGTCGGATCGCCTTTTCGTCCTGCTGATGCGCCGGGCCGGGAACGGACGCCCGGGTTGCCGTGTCCGGCCTGGCGGGCGAGTCTCCCGATGCGCTCTTCTGCGGCCCAACGGCAACCGCCGTCGCGGCCAAGGCGAGGGCCACCCCTGCCACGGTCAAAATACTTCGCATGGGTTGCAGCCTTTCATGTTAGGAATCCGAGTTCAGTCGGGCACGTCCCCGCACGGATCGAAGGTTTCGTCAACTGATGGCAGTACGCCATTATAGGCAGCGCGCGAGTGCCGGGCAAAATCCGCTTGATCTCCTTCAAGGCAGTGCAAAGGCGTCAGGCGGTCTGACCGGCCTCGGTGCGGATTCGTTCCCACACCTCCGAGCGATGGACGGGAACCTGGGCATCGACCTCGAAGCCCAATTTCACGTTCGCGCCGCGAATCTCCAGCACCGTGACTTTCAACAGGCGATGAAACCCGTCGGCCCCCCCGACCACGACCGACTCCCGATTCTTCCTCGATAGAACTAACATGGCAAAATCTCCGTTTTCTGTGATGGCTCGCGCAATCCGTTCCCGCTCCAACTGTCCGCGGGCACGCCCTGGGCGAGCAGGAACACCTGCACCATGGTGCCGGTCGTGAAGACCTGCACCACGGTGCCCGTCGTCGTTTCGACTTCCGCGGTCGCTTCTCGGACCTCGACCCCGGTGATCCGCTTGATCTCCTGCCGCAGGTCGTTGGCGGAGTTGGTGAACAACTGCCGGTGAAACTCCTGCACCCTTACAGCGCCCTCCGGGCTCTGGGCCAGGGCCTTCTCGGCCGGCGACAACGCCCCGTGCAGCGTGATCAGCAGCGTGTCCCCGCTCAGGACCACCGCCACCGATTTGGGCTCGTGGCCCGTTCGCTGCTGTTGGAAAGCGATTGCCGCTTGTGCAATCTGCTGTGCCACGCTCGGATCGAGCTTTTCCATCGGACTACCCTCCCGCAGTGATTGCGAACGTCTTGCATCCCCAAGAACAAAAAAAGCCGACGTGGCGGAACACCCGGAGGTATCCGACCACGTCGGCTTACTCACTAACGAGCCCCCCGGAAGAACCGGGGTGCCCTTCATCTAGTCATCCGACAACTTCACGGGCAGAGCCGCCATCGAACCTGCTGCGACTCTCCCACGGCTATAATTCTACCCCGCCGACCAGGGAACGCAATAGGACTTTTCTCTTTGGTCCCAATTTGGTATCCTTATTATGGATTACTGGCGAGAATCTGATGGCGCACGTGCCGTCAGCCGATGAAAGCTCTCGCCCGACTACCCCCCAAGCAGGTGGGACACTATGAAAACCCAGGGAGAACTTGAAGCCGCCATTTGTGAAGGGATGGGCCGCTTTGAGCAGGACTACATGGGCCGGGGGCCCAAGAACATCCACACCCACCTGCTCGGCGATCTCCTCGTGGTCCGCCTTCAAGGCGTATTGACCGCCGCCGAGCAGCACCTGGTCAAGTCGCTTTCGGCCGAGAAGGGGCGAGACCTGCTCAAGCAAGTGCGGACCCATTTGATCGAAACGGCCCGTCCGATCCTGGAAGCGATGGTCCAGGAGATCACCGGCGTCAAGGTGTTGAGCCTGCACCACGACATCAGCACCGCCACCGGCGAGGAGGTTGTGCTCTTTACCCTTGCCGAGTCGCCGCTTCTCCGCGACGCGAAGAAGAAATGAGGAACCCCTGGCCGGGCGGTGTTACCAGTGCGGCCACAGCATCTTCCAATACGCCTGATCGGCCTGAAAGATGTCGATCGGGTCCTTGGACAAGTCGAAGGATGCAGGCACGATGCCGTATCGCTTCATCTCGCGGATGTATTGGCGGTTGGGCTTGAAGCCGGCGGTGGCGTAGCGGGGCGTGGCGTCCAGCTCGGCCTTGCCCTGCTCGATGGCCGCCAGCAAGCGTTGGTAGTCGGGGTCCCCGGTGTCGGCGAACACCGGGCCGCAGCTTCCGAAGCCGCCCGCCGTTCTCGCCAACGGCCCCAGCACCAGCGGCGACATTGCCGGCCGCGTGAAGTTCAACAGGATGTTGGTGCCGTAGCGGGCAACCGGATCGTTTTCCACGACCACGCGCTCATGGCCGCCACGGGCCTTGTCGGGTTGGAAGGGGATTGGCCGGGCCCCCTCGCCTGAAGCGCCGGCCAGCGCGTGACACTGTCCGCAACGCCGCTTGAGTGGTTCTTGCCCCTCCTTGAAGACTCGCGCAGCCGCCCTCGCTGCCGTCTCCTGGTCGGCGGCGTTTCGCAGGCCGGCGTAGCTGCCCGCGTACGGCGCCCCGCTCTCGATCCACAGCCACACCGTCCGCCACTCCTGCGGCGCGACCTTCACCTCGTAGTGACTTGCGTCGAGCTTCTTCAACAGCGGGCTGGCCGAGCTGCCGATGGTCCGCGGCGGGTGGTTGCCCAGCCCGTTGCGGCCGTCGGCCACCTGCCGGTGGGCGAACAGGCTGAAGAAGGCGTGCGACCATGTGGGACCAAGATCGCCGGTGAGGACTACGTTGCCGTCACGCCGCTGGTAGCTGTGGCATTCTACGCAGTGCCGGTCGAGGATCGGCTGGATGTCGCGCGGGAAGTCCAGCACGTCGGGCAATCCGGCGAGCGGCTCGATGCGGCTGGCCGGGCGGCGCAACGCTTGCAGCCCGGCAAGGTGCCCCTGCTCAGGCGTCCGCGTCCGCGGCTCGTGACATCCCGCGCAGCCGGCCACCTCACCCGGCATCACCGTCGTGAAACTGTGCATTCGTTTGACCGACAGGTCCTTCTCGTCGAGGGCGACGAAGAACACCGGTCGGCCGGCCGGCACGTCGAAACAGGCGGAGCCGTCCTCTTCGACGGGCACGGTGCCCAGCACCCGCTCCAGCGTGAATGTGCCCAGCCAGGAGACGAGATCGGGACCGCCGCTGAAGTTGACCTGCTTGGGCAGGCTTTCCAGCACCAGGAGCTTCTTGATCTCGCCGCGGCGGACGCCTTCCAGGTTGCGGCCGCGATACACGTCGCCCAGCACCAGCCGGCCGGTCGTTTTTCGCCAATCGACCCGCCTCGGGATGACCGGCTCGCGGGGCCGGCCGGCGATCGGCCGCGGCTCGCGAATCTCGCCCTCGCCGGGCCACATGTAGAGCACCTGCTCATTGCCTGATGCGTCCATGAGCACGATTTGCTTGCCCCGGCTCATGAGGAAGCAGTCGGCCGACAGCGGGTAGGGGTCTTCGATCCGCTGGCCCTTGTGCAACGGGCGGGCCGACCCGCGGTCATCCGGTCCGTTCCGCGGCGATACGACAGTCGCAATTCCCTTGTGGTCTGTGGCCCCGTGCCCCGGCGAGAACGAAGCCACCACGTCGCGGCTGCCGGGGATCGGCTTGGCGTCGATCATCACCGTGCCCGGGTGCATGTTGCCGAAAAAGACCGTCTGCGCGGCGCCGTCGGGGTTCATCGCCCACAGGTGATGGAACTCGACCTGGCTGCGATCGACGTATTCCCAGCGCGTGTAGAGGATGCGGCCGTCCGGCAGGACCCACGGGGTGTTGTCGTGCTCGCCGCTGTAGGAGAGGCGGCGGATGTTCTCTCCGTCGGCGTCACAGCGATAGAGCACGCCCACCTGCGTCATCCAGCAATTCACCCAGCAGCGGCACCGGGTGGAGACGAACACGATGCCGCCGTCGGGCAGGTAGGCCGGCTCGTAGTCGTCGAACTCGCCCGAGGTGATCTGCCGCAGGCCGGCGCCGTCGGTGTTGATCTCGTAGAGGTTGTAATAGTCGGTGCCCGGTTTACGATAAGAGAAGAGTATCTTGTGGCCGTCGTAGTGGAGCTGCGGGTTGCGGATCGAGCCGCCGGGGGCGCTGTACACGTCGCGGACCTCGCCGCTGCGGACGTTCACCTTCAAGAGCTTGCCGACATCGGGCTTGCCGTTGCCGGCGTAGGCCTTGCGGTGCTCGTCGTCGCAGTAGTAGCCGATGTTGGCGTACCAGTGCGGATCGTTGTAGCCCAGGCGGACGACGAACACGATTTCGTCAATGCCGTTCAGGGCGGCCGGCCGGGGCTGCGCGCGGTCCGACTCCGGCGACTTCGCCTCCAGGTTCGCCGCCGAGGCCCCGGCAACACCGGCAACGACTATTCCCAGCACGACGACCAAGAGCAATTGCTTCTTCACGACCACATCATCCCTCACACAACGGGTTTCAGGGTTCATCCAGCCGCACACGGCGCGCCAGTGGACCGGCAGTTCGTAGTGCAATTCGTTGACCCTTTATCCTTCCGCCCTCCGCCTTCTATTGGCTTCCGACGCCGTGAACGCGGGTGCTGATGCCGTAGAGGTTCCGCGAGGCGGTGATGAAGAGCGTCCGGGCGTCCTTTCCCCCAAAACAGACATTGGCCGTCCAGGGCTCGGGCACGTCGATCTGCTCGATCTGCCGGCCGGTGGTGTCGAAGACCGTTACCCCTTTGCCGGTCAGGTAGACGTTGCCCTCGCTGTCGATCGTCATCCCGTCGGAGCCGAGGCCGCAGAAGAACTGCTTGTCGGCGAGCGTCCCGGCGGGCTCGATCCGGTACTGGTACGTCCGGCCGCCGCCGATGTCGGAGACGTAGAGCCGCTTGCCGTCCGGGGCGCCGATGATCCCGTTGGGCTGCTTCATGTCGGCGATGACGCGGACGAGGGCCTTGCCGCCGGGGGCGAGGTAGTAGACCGCCTCGGCCTCCTGCTCCTTCGGCCCGCGCTTCCAGTAGGGACGCGCGTAGAACGGGTCGGTGAGATAGAGGCCGCCGTCCGGGCGGATCCAGACGTCGTTGGGCCCGTTGAGCAGCTTGCCCTGGTAGTCCTTTACGACGACGGTATGGTTGCCGGCCGGGTCGATCCGCCAGAGCTCGTTCTTCTCGTCGGCGCAGGCCCAGAGGTTGCCCCGGGCGTCGAAGCACAGGCCGTTGGAGCGGCCGCATGGCTGGAGAAAGGTCGAGAGCTTGCCGTCGGTGCTCCATTTGAGGATGCGGTCGTTGGGCTGGTCGGTGAAGAAGACGTTGCCGCGGGCGTCGGCGGCCGGTCCCTCGGTGAACTTGAAGCCGCCGGCGAGCTTTTCAAGCTTCGCGCCCGGCGCGAGGATGGCGCCGGCGGACGGGGCGGGAGGATCT
The DNA here is from genome assembly GCA_050014815.1 of Thermoguttaceae bacterium. Taxonomy (GTDB): domain Bacteria; phylum Planctomycetota; class Planctomycetia; order Pirellulales; family Thermoguttaceae; genus JBEKCP01. The sequence goes on from JBEKCP010000265.1 coordinate 8,016, forward strand.
GCCGACCGGACCTGTGTAAGCCGCAGCATCGCCACGCCGTGCCGGGAAACCTCGATCTCCAGGCGCCCCTCCGCTTCGCCCAGGTCCTTCTGCCGCCACAGGTCGCGGAGCCGCTGCCTGTAGGGGACCAGGCTCAGTTCAGCCCAGGTAAGCGACATCTTCACCGGCGTCTCTTGGAGGTTGAACAGTCCGACCGCCAACGAGCCGTCTTCGAGGTCCTTGGCGAGGACCAGTTCCGCGGGGGTTTGGCGGACGATGCGGGCCTGCCGGCCCAACGCGTCCTGGTCCACTTCGATGACCTCATGGTTGCACAGCACGTTGAGCGTGAACGGATCGAGCTTGGCCATGTCGCCGCCGAAGATCAGCGGAGCGGCCATCAAGCACCACATCGACATGTAAGCGTACTGCTCGTCGGGCGTGAGCGTGGTCCGGCGGCCCTCGCCCATCCGGTGCGCGTCGCCGACCCAGCCGATAAGAATGTAATCGGGGTCGTTCCACGCGCCGGGGTGGGCATTTTGCCAGTGTTGGGCGTTGCTCCGGCCGATGCCGTAGAAGCCGGGCAGGGCCTTGCCGCGCTCCAGGCCGAGATCGCCGGTAGTCCGCCAGCAGTGGCCCACCTCGCCCCCCCAGGTCCAGACGTTGCCCATGCCGTACTGGCAGAGGTTGAAGACGAGGTCGCGGTCGAGTTTCTGGAGTTCGTCCCACATGAGTTTGTAGGGCCGCTTGAAATGTTCGAGCGACTTTCCGCCCGCCACGGCCCCGTAGCTACACCAGTCGTACTTGAGGAAGTCGAATCCCCACTGGGCGAAGGTTTGGGCATCCTGGGCCTCGTGGCCGAAGGCGCCTTCATAGTTGCCGCAGGTGGTCTTGCCGGGCGAGGTGTAGATGCCCGCCTTCAGCCCCTTGGCGTGGATGTAGTCGCAGAGGGCCTTCATGTCGGGGAAGCGGCGGTTGGTGCGGATGCGGCCGTCGGGGCCGCGCCTCGGGCCGCCGATCACCGGCTCCTTCGAATTGACCTTTACCGCCCAGCAGTCGTCGATGTTGACGTACTGGTAGCCGTAGTCGGCCATGCCGGAGGCGATCAACTGGTCGGCCGCCTCGCGCATCAGCTTGTCGCTGACGCGGTCATAGTGGATGTACCAACTGTTCCAGCCCATCGGCGGCGTCAGGGCCAGCCCCTTGCCGACCACGATCGAGAGGTCGCGTTTCGACTCGCCGTGGAGGCTGGCTGCCGTCAGCGTCACTCGGTACGTGCCCGGCGTCTTCACGCGGCCGCTGAGGATGCCGCCGGCCGGATCGAGGGTCAGGCCGTCGGGCAGTCCCTCGGCGGCGAAGGTCATCGGCCGCCGACCGGTGGCCGGGATGCGGTACAAGAGCGGCGAGCCCGCTCGCACGCCGTAGACCTTCGGTCCGAGGATTCGCGGCTCCCACGGGGCCGGGGGCGTGAGCAGAGGAGGACCGACGGAGTGCACGTCGTTGATGAGCGCTTCGCTGGGTCCCGCCCCGCGCAACGGGAGCGAAATGATCAACGCAATGAGGATCGCCGATAAGATAATCTGCCGATTCATACCTTACCTCCTGCCGTGACTCCCGTAGACTCGGGTATTGTAGTGTAAGTTGGTCCTGGACGGTTCTTCATTTTGCATTTTGCATTATACATTTTGCATTTTGACTTTCCGCACGCGTTCGGGAGCACAACGTAGAAGTAAAAATGCAAAATGCAAAATGCAAAATGTAAAATGTAAAATGCAAAAGTGCGAAGCGAAGCGGCTCCTTAGCCGCGGATGTATATCCGCGGATATTCATCCGCGGTTATCCAATGTTTCCCCTTGCCTTCCGCTTCTTGCCTTGATGGGTTGGCGGGGCGCTGGCCAGCGGATCGGCGGCCCCGTCCAGGGGATCGCCCGGCCGTGTACTCTTCAGCCGGGCCCGGACCTTCGCCACGTACTCGCCGGAAAGCTCCAGTCCGATCCACTGCCGCTCTAGTTTCTTGGCTACGGCCAGCGTCGTGCCGCTGCCCGCGAAGGGATCGAGAACGACATCATCCGGATTCGAGCAGCAGCGGATGATCCGGCCGAGCAGTTGTTCCGGCATCTGGCAGCCGTGAAAGCCTTCCCGCTCCTTGAACGTGCCGGCGACGCGCGGGAAGTACCAAGTGTCGTGTTCGGGGGGGAAACCGCCGGGCAGGTCCTGCGGGCGGAGGATCCAGGTATTGTCGGGCAGGCGGCCGCGGGGGTTCGCACGGCCGTCGGCATAGACCAACTGCCGGGCCGAGGGCACGCGGACCGCCGGATCCTCGGCGTTGAAGGTGAAGTGCTTCGGATCCTTGACGAAGTAGAACAGGTGCGTGTGCGAACGGCTGAAGGTCCGGGTGCAGTTCACGCCGAACGTGTAATACCAGATCACCCAACTGCGGCAGGTGAATCCCAGCGGCCCCCCCGGCCCCTCGAGCAACCGCCCGGCGGCGACCTTCAGCTCGGCGGCGAACTCGTCGCCGATGGCCAGCCAGAAGGTGCCGGCGGGGGCAAGCGCCCGCCATACGCCGTACATCCACTGTCGCGTCCAGGCGAGGTATTCTTCCGGGCTGCGTCGATCCTTGTAGACGTCGTACGCGTAGCCGATGTTGAACGGAGGATCGGCGAAGACCAGGTCGACGCTGTGGGGCTTGATGCGGCCGAGCAGCTCGACGCAATCGCCCTGATAAACGTGATTGGGTGCCAGTGTCGCGGTCATGGTGTCAATTGTGCCGTCTCGAGGCGACGCCGGCAAGCGGAGAGGGATTGGGGATTAGGGATTGGGGATTAGGGATTAGATTGGAGAAAGGCGGAGGGCGGAAGGCGGAAGCACGCCAGTCCAATCCCCAATCCCCAATCCCTAGTCCCTTCCGCCTCACTTGCCCTTGACTGACCCAGCGGCCTCGACTACGATCCGCGTCCCGCCGGACGTGGCACGCCGGCATGTTCGAGGAGGCAGCCCGAGCGGGCTGGCGAGGCATGACGACTTGGCGACACCTTGCGATTGCTTGGATCACCGCCCTGGTGACGGGTGGTGCGGCCGTGCTGGCCGACGGGCCGTACCCGCCGGGGCCCTATTCGCCTGCACCCTACCCGCCTGGATCCTATCCACCTGGATCCTATCCACCTGGGTCCTATCCGGTCCCGGCCGGCAGCCCGGCGACCGCATCGACCACCGGTCCTTGGACGCCGGGGACCGTGTCGCTGGCGCCGGCTGAAGGTGTCGGTCCCTACGGCCCGGCCGTTGTGCCTGACTCCAGAGGGTTCCGGCCCAACGTCGTCTGCACTCCCCCCGAGCGGCCCGGCCAGTCGGAGTGGTATACTCGCGTCGACTATTTCCATTGGAACGAGCGGTTGGACGGATTCGACTTCGTCAACGAGTCCGGCGCCTTGTACACGTTGGGCTACGCCCACCGTTACGGACAAGAGCGATTCCGCGTCGAACTCTTCGGCGGAGAAGTACACTACTCCGGGTACGACCAATACCGCGACGGCTCGCTCGTGCCGCTGGCCGCCCGCACCGACTATCTCGGCTGCAAGGGCGAATACGAGCTCCTTCTGGAGCCCTCCTGGTGGTCCCAGGGCACGTTCCTGCTGGGGCTGGGCAACCGGTTCTGGGTCCGCGGCATCAGAGACGGAGTGGACGCATCGAACACCCTCAGCCCCGGCTACCAGGAAACCTGGTGGACCTTCTATCCTTACGTGGGCGTCGAGACGAGACAGCCCCTTGGAGGCCTCGAGTGGTACACCTCCAGCAAGATCGGCGTGACCCCCATGGCTTACAACTTTGCCGCGGGCAATTACTTGCCGCTCTTTCCGCGGGCGGGAATGATGGGTCAGGTCGAGTTGGGGGTGCGCGGCCAGCGACTGGGGATGGCAGGCTACTTCGAGGGGCTTAGCTGGTCGCACTCCGGGGTGGTCGACGGCTACTTGCAGCCCGACTCAAAGATGTACACCATCGGCGGCAAGATCAGCTATACGTTCTGAAGCCGCTACTGCAGGGAAAAAGGGGACAGTCCCCATTTGCCGGAACGGCCCGGAGGGTGCTTCGCACAAATGGGGACTGTCCCCTTTTTCCTCCCTACTGCAGGCCGGCCAGGAAATCGTCAACACCCTCGTCGTCGCCGGGATCGCCTTTCGCCCGACCGCCGCCAGGGGCGGAGGCCGGCGGGGCCTTCTTCTGGTCTGGCGTCTCGGGAACGACGGCGGCAACGATCAATTTCGAGTCTGAGGCCGCTTCAGACGAAGGAACGGCCTCGGCTACCGGCACGGCCTCCAGCACCGGATCTCGCCACAGTGCCGGCTTCGCCGAGACCGTCGGCTCTGCCGGCGGAGCATTCTTCCGGCTGCTTGCCGCCTTCCGTTCGGCCGTCGCGGGCTTTCCCTTGGCCGCCGACTTCTTGCCGGGCACCGGTCCCTGCGGCTTGGCCGCTAACGACCGCTTGGGCCCTTTCGGCGGGGGCTTGGGTCCAATCTCCTCCAGACCGCCAAGGGACTCGAAGAAATCTTCGGCCCCCTCCGCACCAGTCAGTTCCACGGGAATGGCCGGAACCTCGACTTGGCTGTCCGCGACAGCCGGGGCGGGGGCTTCGGCCGGCCCCTCCGCGGCAAAGAACTCCGGCAACTCGTCTTCCGGCCCGGACGGCTGATCCTCGATCGAGTGCCCCTCCGGGCGCGGCCCATCGAGGAACTGCGGAGAGGGCAGGGCCGCCAAGTCGCCCTCGTACTGGTAGTCTGCCTGGAAAGTCACGGGTCCGACGGTGAATTTCGCACCCGGTGGAAGCGGCGACAGGGCAACCCGCCGGCCGCCGATCAGCGTTCCGTTGAGCGACCCCAAGTCGCGGAGCATCAGCAGGCCGTTCTGCTCGAACAGCTCGCAGTGCCGGCGACTGATCAACGGGTGAGGGACCGTCAATCCGGCC
>JBEKCP010000266.1:0-8005 GCA_050014815.1 Thermoguttaceae bacterium
TCGGCGCAGACATGGTCGCCCGCGCCGCCGATGCCGGGCACCTTGTAGGCTCGGCGATCACGATGCGGCAAACCGAGGCCAACCTGCTGGCGCACTTGCGGCTGCCAGCCGAGATCGCGCACCGCTTGACCTGCTTGACCCCCCGCAAGGCACTCGGGTTATAGACAGGGAGGGCCTTCTACGGCCGCCGCCCGCCGAGCGAGTGCTGCCGTTTCTGCACGGTCTGGTTGGGCCGAGGGGCTGGTCCTGCACGGAATTGAGCCGCTCCGTCGCGCTGCCGCTTCGCCGGAACGGGCAGGAGGGGCTGTAGGCCCGGTTTCCACGGCGATCTTCTGGGCTGCTCTGCCCCGTCGTAGGCCACGAACTGCCAATCCCCGCCGCCGGCCCGCATCTCATCCTCGAAGGTTTCCAGATCCTTGGCTGAGACGTGCGGAGCCCGGCTAGGCATACAGACTGCCATAACTACCTATCCCACCAGCATTTCGGCCCGAATCTCCTGCCACAGCCTGCTGCCAGATGATCGACGGGGAGCGACTACTGATCCACGAACCCGGCGGCCAGGGAGATCAGATGGGGGTGTGCCAATGCCTTGGCCATGAGCAAGGAGACCAGGCCCTGGCCACCAGCCCATTGGGCCCGTTGGCTCAAGACGCTCGGGATGGTGCCGAATGGCATGGCTGCCGGGAGTTTCATCCCTCTATTGTGCTTGCCTCGGGCCGGGGGATCAATCCCTGTTCGGCCCACCGCCACGGGTAGGCCGGATCGAGCTTGCCACGCCGGGCCAATCCGACGAAGGCCGCCCAGGTGTTGCAGATCACGTTTTGGACGGGTCCGGCACGGGCCTCGGGGCTATAGCCCCGAAAGGCACACTTGGCATAGATGATGGCGCCCGTCTGGTGACGGCGGTCGAGCAGGTTCGTCGTGTGTCAACTGCGAAACGGTCCCCTCGACGCCGCCAAAGTGGCCCCGTACAGGCCGCGACCGTTCCAGTCTGCCGAATCTCGACTCGCCAGCCCCCCGCCGTTCAGAGTTACTTCCCAAGCAGGGGTGAGTTTGGTAGGGTAACGGTAGAGGGACAGTGACATGCGGCTCGCCTGGGCAACTGACATTCATCTCAACCACGCGACCAACACCGTCCAGCGGAAGTTCTACCAGGCGGTCAAGGACCAGGCCGATGCCCTCGTCTTGACCGGCGACATCGCGGAGAGTCCCACCCTTGGCCGCTTCCTGACGGTGATGCCGATGCTGGCCGACCGCCCGTGCTACTTCGTTCTGGGTAACCACGATTACTACCGTGGCTCCATTGCCGACACTCGCTTTTACGTCGCCCAGTTGGTGGGCGAAGCCAAGAACCTTGTCTACTTGAACCTTGCAGGTGTTGTCGAGTTGACGCCGCACACCGCCCTGGTCGGCCATGATGGGTGGGCCGATGCCCGGCTGGGCGATTTCGACGGATCCGACGTGATCCTGAACGACTTTCTGCTGATCGAAGAACTCTCCTGTTGGAAGGACGCTAACACCTTGGACAAGCCCGCATTGCGACAAGCGCTGCAAGCTCTAGGCGACGAGGCGGCTGGGTACTTGAGAAACGTCCTGACCACGGCAGCAGAAAAGTATCCGCATGTCATCGTGGCCACCCACGTCCCGCCCTTCCGCGAGGCTGCCTGGCATCAGGGCGGCCCCTCCGCCGACGACTATCTGCCCTTCTTCTCCTGCAAGGCGATGGGCGACGTGCTGCTGGAAGTGGCGCGGTCCCATCCGGGATGTCAGATCCTTGTTCTCTGCGGGCACACGCACGGCGGTGGCGAGATCCAGGTGGCGGAGAACTTGCGGGTCGTGACCGGGCCGGCGGAGTACGGGCACCCCGAGATCCAGCGGATCATCGGCGTGGAGTAGACGCGGGGGGAGGGGCGATTGGTAAAATGGATGCCCCACACGTTCACGCACCAGGGAGTTTACGGTTCCGGCCAGGCATACTGCTACCCGGGCGAGATCGACGGCAAGCACTGGGACAAGGCCCGGCTCGAAGAGGCGCTCCAGCCCGTAGTCGAGTTCCAGCGAAAGTACAACATCCACATCTACATCGGTGAGTTCAGCGCGATCCGCTGGGCGCCGGAGGGCAGCACCCATCGCCACCTGAAGGATCTGATCGACATCTTCGAGGCCCATGACTGGGATTGGAGCTATCATGCTTTCCGCGAGTGGGACGGATGGAGCGTGGAACACGGCAACGACCCCAAGGATCACCACCGCGCCAAGGCAACCACGGACCGCGAAGAACTGCTGCGATCGTGGTTTGCGAAGAATGCCAAACCGCTGCCGCAAGAAAGGGCACCCCTTGCGCCACCCACACAGGATAAGTGAAGGCAAGCGGGACCTGCGGCGATGCTCTTGCACGTAGACATGGATGCGTACTACGCCTCGGTCGAGGAGCGGGACCGGCCGGAGCTGGTCGGCAAGCCGGTCATCGTGGGCGGCTCCCCGGAGAAGCGGGGCGTGGTGTCGGCGGCCAACTACGTCGCCCGCCGGGGACTGGGCCGGCAACCTTCTTGACGCCAAAAATCACGGCCGCAGTTACCAAGGCCCTTGGCGTCGATTCTGGCAAAAGGCACGTCGAAAGACACCATGCCCAGGGTGCGCGGCCCTCCATGGGCCGCTGGCGCAACGGGGGGAGGGCCGTTGCGGTGTTGCTGCTGGCGATTCGCGTTTAATGAATCGAGAAGGTCAAGTTGTGCGCCGCCCGAATCGGCAAGGGGCCGACGCGGCACGCCTTCTTGACGCCCGTTCCGGGACCATCAAGGCCGCAAGACACCGTGCCCTTGGACGTTGCGATACGGGCGTCAAGAGCGTCGGGCGAGCGCCACCGCTCCACACATCGCCACTCTTCCCCGCTGCCAGGCCAAATCTTTCTCAAAAGGGGGGCTGTCGTGATTTTCGGACCGGCTCAGGTAAGCTCGTTTTCCGTTCCTGACGACGTTCTCAAGGCGAGTTGCTATAATCGTGGCGGGATGAGAACAATAACGGGAGTCGTGTGAACAGCCTGACTTGAGCAAGCCCCCGAAAATCAGGATGGGGTATGGCCTGCACTTTCCGAAAAGCTGACCTATGTTAGACGGCCAAATCCATCAGGCGTCGCACCAAATGGAGGATTTTGCGTGGCAGCCGCCTCGCGGCGCCAAGCGTCGATAATTCGTGTTCCATGATCTGCCGTCGCAAGGCTTTGCGGCGGTCGGCATGCGACGGACGGCGATCGGCGTCGTCCCATGGGGACTGGCTGCGGTCGCAAAGCTCGTCGTGGGGACGGTTCCAGGACCGGAGTTCCACCAACGTATGCATCCAGAGGTTCAGATGATAGACGGCCAAGTTGGTCCAGATGTTCCGAACCTGCTGCTGGCCCGCGCCCCAGACCTCCTTCACGTCGTGGAAGTCCTGCTCGATCGTGGCGCGGTCGGCGAAAGCTTCGATAATCTCCACCGCCGTCGCATTCGGATCGGTCGAGAAGAAGGGGAACCAATCGTGGTCCTCCAGGACGATCACCACGCGAATCACCCCGCCGGTTGGCCGGTACGTTGCCAGGAAGGTCTTGTACAGCTTGGTGACCGTTTGGCCGTAGACCGTGCATTTGGCAACCAGCCAGCCTTTGCGATGTGCGGCACGCTTGGCCAGGCTGATCCTGTTCTTGCCGTACTTGGGCGGACGACCGGGACCACGCCGCCGGGCGTTTCCCTCGACCAATATCGCACGTACGTCCGCTTGCTCGCGGAGCACGCGAGGCAATGACCGCCGGGGGCCGTGTAGGGTGGGTCGACGGGCACCAACGTGCAGCGTTGGTCGGCGAGCCCCACCAGAAATCGGCCAGATTCCGGTTGGTGGGGCTCGCTGCGCTCGACCCACCCTACAATTCCGCCACCTTCCGCAAACGGTAACAAGGCCAGATGCCATACCATTACTGAGTCCTGGCAACGCGGAAGCCTGTGCCGTCGAGCCGGATGCCCGGCCCGCCCCTGACGCGCCAGGCGGAACGGCCGCTGATCGGCCCGGTGCCCCAGGAAGCGCTGCGAAGGACACGGCCAACTCCGGTGTCTGGGCCGGTTGGGTCGTCCGCGGGAGACTTCGCGTAGTATTCCACGCCGTACCAATCCGCGCACCACTGCCAGGCATTTCCGTGCATGTCGTAAAGCCCGAAGGCGTTCGGCTTGAATGAACCCACCGGCGAGGTGAACACATACCCGTCGCTGGCTTTGATTGTGAATTTCCAATCCGGGAACTTCGCCTTGGCCGTCGCGTCGGCCACGTTGCCGACCTTGGCCAGCGTCTCGGGATCGTCGCCGCTGTAGTAGCGCGTTGTCGTCCCTGCACGGCAGGCATATTCCCACTCGGCTTCGGTGGGCAGCCGGTATGTCTTGCCTTCCTTCTTGCTCAGCCACTTGCAGAAGGCCACCGCATCGTCCCAACTCACGTTCACCACTGGATGCTCGTCGGTCTGCTCGAAACCCGCGTCCCGCCAGGAATACTTCTCGTTGAAGCCGAACTCTTTCTCGTCGGGGTTCCAGCCCCAAGCCCCCCGCGTCTCGACCTTCTCCGCATCGGTCTTGTACCCCGTATCGGTGACGAACTGCCAAAACTGGCCCCGCGTCACATGGTATGTGCCCAGGTAGAATGGCTTCGTGATTCGCACGCGATGCTGCGGGTGCTCGCCCTTGAAAAAGTCTGCTTTCAGAACATTCTCGCCGTAGGTCTTGTTAAGGAAGGCAGCCGTGGCCTCCGCTGACTCGCCGCTGCCCATCTTGAACTCGCCCGCCGGGATGAGCACCATCTTCAACTTCACGCCGCCGCCGAGATCGACGGCGATCTGCTTGTCGCCACCCGCCCCCTTGGGTTCCTGGGCGGTTGCGAGGGTCAGATTGCCGAGCACCGTTAGCGCCACCAACGCGACTGCAAATACCTTTCGGAACATGGGCCAAACCTCCTTCAGCGGAGCCCGTTGTGGCGGATCGCCGAAACGCACGACGCCCGGGGGAATGGCACGGTCAGGAGACCGTGCCACAACGGGGGGCCGAAACGAATCCTCGCACCACAACCAGTTTACAAGCGACTCTTGCCGGCCGTCAATTACCACCGCCTTCCGTGTGCGGCAATCCTTTCCGGCAAGCGAACCGCGAAGCGGTTCCATATCAGAGCCCAGGGTTGCCGCGGAGCGGCTACCCTGGGTTGCGGATAGAATGGGGCTCGGTGAACCCTGTAGGGGTTCCAGAGAGGCTTCCACAAACCCGTTGGGGTTGGAATGGGGTGGCCCGGGCGGGAACCCAGGGTGGCGCTACGCGGCGACCAGCCTCCGGCTGGTACCCCGCTCCGCTGACCCTGGGCTAAGTTATGCAACGCCTTCGGCGTAACGACGCTGCGCAGAAGCACCCCTGCGGCCGGGGCACTGGCACAGCCAGCGGCGTCCGATGTAAAATACGGGGAATTGAGAGATGCACACCCGACCGATTCCCCCTCGCCCCAGCTTTCTCCCGGAGGCGGAGGGAACCCGAGTCGGCGTTCTGAAAAGGTCCGGTTGTGAACCGGGCGTGACTAAATGGACTTGCGTGATTCTGGTAGGAAAGCCCCCGGACTGCGTCCGGGGGTTGCGGCGGGACGCTGGGAACCAAACCTCCCAGGATCGTGCAAGGTCATTTAGAATATACAGGAACGGGGGCGTAATGGACAGTAGCTTGTTCAGCCTGGAAGGCAAGACGGCGGTCGTGACGGGGGCGGCACGCGGCCTGGGGCGCGCGGCGGCCGTGGGACTGGCCGCGGCGGGGGCCGACGTGGCGGCCGTCGACCTTGACGCGGCGCGCTCTGATGAAACCGTGCGCGAGATCGCGGCCCTGGGCCGGCGGGCCGTCGCCTATGGTTGCGACGTGTCCGATCGGGAGGCCGTCGGCCGCACCGTGGCCCAGATCCACCAGGACTTCGGCCGGATCGACATCCTGGTCAATATCGCCGGCATCACCGCGCGAATCCCGACCGCCGATATTCCGCCCGAAACCGTTCGGCGGTTGACCGAGGTGAACTACTACGGCACGTTCTGGATGTGCCAGGAAGTGGGCAAGATCATGCTGGCCCAAGGCCGGGGCAGCATTGTCAACATGTCGGCCCTGGGCGGCGGCCTGTTGGGCATGGGCCGGGGCAACGCGGCGTATTCTGCGACCAAGGGCGCCATCGCCGCCCTGACCCGCGATCTGGCCTGCGAGTGGGGCCAGCACGGCATCCGCGTCAACGCCGTCGCCCCCTGCTGGTTCCAGACCGACATGAACGCCACCAGCATCTTCGCCAACCAGCGGTTCATGGAGCAAGTGGCGACCAAGCTGCCCATGCGCCGGATCGGCCGGCCGCACGAGCTTGTCGGGCCGATCGTGTTCCTGGCCGGCGAGGCGTCGTCGATGATTACCGGGCTGGTGTTGCCGGTGGACGGCGGCGCGGCGGCAACCTGCCCGATCGAGTGGAAACCCGACTGAGGTCCGGCCGAAGAATTGCTCCCGGACTCAGCCACGGATGGAACACGGATCGAACACAGATCGAGGACGAACTGCAATGGCTCAACGAACTGAAGGCCACCGGCGGCAGGTCTATTGGTTGACTTCGGCGACACGAGGGGCCAGCTCAAGCGGTCTGTTCACTGAAGCATCCGTGTATAATCCGTGTTACATCCGTGGCTGTGTCTCCGGGAAGTGATTGTGAGCAGCAAGAGCCGGCAAGAATTGATCGCGCGGCATGAGGCATTCCTGGAGTGCCGGCCGGTCGAGCGCCCGCTGGTGGGGCTTTGGCTGGGCGGCTACTATCCTGCGGAGCAGTTTCCCCGCGGCACGGCGGAGTGGCGCCCGGAGCAGCGGCTCGATCCGCAAGATGTCCGCTTCAGCCCGTTTGCCGATGATTACGAGTCTCTGTATCAGGCGCACCAGGGCGCGGACGACGATTTCTTCTATGTCGGCTCGGCCTATTGGGGCGTCCCCTGGCTGGAGGCGATGGTCGGTTGCCCGGTCTCGATCGCAGCGGCCAACTGCCGGGCAGAAGCTTTCTTGAGCGATCCGAGAGACTTCGCCGGGATTGGTTCGGACCTCGATGCCAATCCTTGGCTTGACGCCGTGCTGCGTTTCACCGAAGAATTGGTCCGCTTTGCCGCCGGGCGTTTTCCTGTCTGCCCGCCGCTGCTGCGCGGTCCGGGCGACGTCGCCAGCGCGATGCTGGGCGGGACCGGCTTCGTCACCGCTTTGATCGACCAACCGGACGCCATGAAGAAACTGCTGGACGATGTCACGCGGATCCGCTCGGCGGCGATCCGGCGGCTCCATGCCGTCCTTCCCGCCTGGCAGGGAACCCATGCGGCCGGCGGGTATCCCAGCCGGGTCTGGTGCCGGCGGACCGTGGCCTACTACCAGGACGATTCGGCGGCCCTGTTGAACCCCCGGCTGTTTCGCGAGTTCCTTCTGCCGTTGGCCAATTCGGCATGTGAAGCGGCGGAGGTGAACTTCATCCACTTGCACTCGGCGTGCCTGTATCCGCTGGAGATGCTGCTTGAAGACGGCTCCTTCGACGTGCTCCAGATCAACATCGACCACGGCGGCGTGGCGCCGCCGCTTCCGGCGCTGATCCCCGCCTTGCGGCACGTGCAGGCCGCCGGGCGCCCGCTGCTCCTCTGGGGCGAGTTTACGCCGGACGACTGGCGGTTGGTCCGGCGCGAACTCAGCCCGGCAGGACTTAGCCTGCAACCCATCGTCCACACGGAAAAAGGGGACAGTCCCCATTTGCCGGAACGGCCCGGAGGGTGCTTCGCACAAATGGGGACTGTCCCCTTTTTCCCAGCCAAGAACCCATGAGGTGGCAATGAACCGTCTTGCCGAAGAAATCGCCGCGGCCGACGTACACGAAGGTTCCGTCCGACTCTGGTGGCTGGGCCAGGCGGGCTTCGCCTTCAAGACGCCGTCGGCCACGGTCGTCTACGTCGATCCCTACCTGTCCGATG
>JBEKCP010000267.1:0-8000 GCA_050014815.1 Thermoguttaceae bacterium
TTTCGATCCCCGCTACCTCGGCAACCCGCTTGTCTTCTGCGGCAATATCGGCCTGATTCCCCGCGGCAAGTCGTCGAAGGAGCCCAAGGCCGGCGACCTGGTCGTGGCCATCGGCGGGCGGACCGGCCGCGACGGCATCCACGGCGCCACGTTCAGCTCCGCCGAGCTGACCAGCCAGAGCGACACGGTCTCCGGCGGGGCCGTTCAGATCGGAAACGCCATCACGGAAAAGATGCTGCTGGACGTCCTCCTGGCCGCCCGGGACCGCGGCCTCTACAACGCCGTCACCGATTGCGGGGCCGGCGGCTTCTCCAGCGCCGTCGGCGAGATGGGCGAGAAGATCGGGGCCGAAGTACACCTGGACCGCGCCCCGGTCAAATACGAAGGGCTCTCCTACACCGAGATCTGGATCTCCGAGGCCCAGGAGCGGATGGTCCTCAGCGTGCCGGAGGAGAAGTGGGAGGAGCTTTCGGCCTTGTGTGCATCCGAGGGAGTCGAGGCGACGGTGATCGGCCGATTCGTCCCGACCGGCCGGCTCTCGCTGAAGTACAACGACCAGACGGTGGCCGACCTGGCGATGGAGTTCCTCCACGACGGCCGCCCGCCGGTCGTCCGGGAGGCGGTGTACGAGCCGCCGCTTGCGGCTTCACACACCGCATCGCCGGTTGCGGCCCTGCCTCTCGACGCCGGAGGCGAAGCCGCAAGCGGCCGTTACAACGTGTCGCTCCTGCGGATCCTTGGCTCGCTGAACGTCTGTAGCAAAGAATGGATCATCCGCCAGTACGATCACGAAGTGCAAGGCGGCAGCGTCGTGAAGCCGCTGGTGGGCGCCGCCGGCGACGGCCCCAGCGACGCCGCCGTCTTGCGGCCGGTGGCCGGCAGCTATCGCGGCATCGCGGTGGCCTGCGGCATGAACCCTTGCTACGGCGACCTGGACCCATACTGGATGGCGGCCTCGGCGATCGACGAGGCGGTCCGCAACTGCGTGGCCGTTGGGGCCGACCCCCGTCGCACCGCCATCCTCGACAACTTCTGCTGGGGCAACACCGACCGGCCGGAGACGCTCGGCTCGCTGGTCCGGGCGGCCCTGGCCTGCTATGACGTCGCCACCGTGCTCGGCACGCCCTTCATCAGCGGCAAGGACAGCCTCAACAACGAGTTCCGCCCCAAGGGCGCCGCCGAGCCGATCGCAATTCCCCCTTCGCTCTTGATCAGCGCCTTGGGCCAGATCGACGACGTCCGCCGCGCGGTCACGATGGACCTCAAGGAGCCGGGGAACCTGCTCTACCAGGTCGGACCGACCCTCGATGAGATGGGCGGGTCGCACTTCGCACGGACCCAAGGTGGGGGACTGTCCCAATCTTCGTTCGCCTGTCCGAACGGACAGGCCGAAAATGGGACTGTCCCCTTCGGAAGCACGCCGGGGCAGGTCCCCCAGGTCGATCCGCACCGGGCCCGGCGGACCTTCGAGGCCATACACCGGGCCATCCTCGCGGGGTTGGTCCGCGCGTGCCACGACCTGAGCGAGGGCGGGCTGGCCGTCGCGGCCGCCGAAATGGCCTTCGCCGGCGGCCTGGGCCTGCGGATCGACCTGGCCGGCGCGCCCCGCGAAGGCGATCTCGACGAGGCAGCCCTGTTGTTCAGCGAATCCAATACCCGGTTTCTCTGCGAGGTCCGGCCGGCGGATGCCGACAGATTCCAGCGGGTTCTCGACGGCATCCCCCACGCGCGAATCGGCACCGTCACCGGCGATGAGAAGCTGATCATCCTTGCCGACTCGGTGGTGCTGGTGGAAAGCGATCTGGCGAGCCTTAAGGAGGCGTGGCAGAAACCGCTACGCTGGTAAATGGAAACACGCGATCCCCCCGACGCAGTCGGGGGGCTTTGATCCCTAATCCCTAATCCCTAATCCCTAATCCCTAATCCCTCCCCCATGCCCGCCCCCAACGTCCTGATCCTGCGTGCCCCAGGTACCAACTGCGACCAGGAAACCGCGACGGCCTTTCAGCGGGCCGGAGCCAAGACCCAGACGGTACACGTCAACCGCGTGCTGGATCGGCCCGGACTGCTGGCCGACTTCCAGATCCTCTGCATCCCCGGCGGGTTCAGCTACGGCGACGACGTGGCCGCCGGCCAAATCCTCGCCGTCCAGATGCGCCACCACCTGGCCGCGGCCCTGGGCGAGTTCAAAGCGGCCGGAAAACTAATCCTCGGCATCTGCAACGGGTTCCAGGCCATCATCAAGTCGGGCATCCTCCTGGACGACGATCCGGCGCTGGGCCCCCCTGCCACGCTGACTTACAACGACTCGGGCAAGTACGAAGACCGCTGGGTGCGGTTGGGCGTCTCGGGCCAGAAATGCGTCTTCCTCCGCGGGATCCAACGGATGAACCTCCCGGTGGCCCACGGCGAAGGCAAGTTCATCACCCGCGATGCCGAGGTGTTGGAACGGCTGGACGCGGCCGGGCAGTTGGTCTTGCGATACCTGCCGCTGGGTGGAGAGAGTTTAGCCGCGGGGCTTGCCCCGCGCGCTCTCCCCTTTCCGGACAACCCCAACGGCTCGATGGGCAACGTGGCGGGGATCTGCGACACGACGGGGCGGGTGCTGGGCCTGATGCCCCATCCCGAGCGATACATCGACCCCACGCAGCATCCGCGTTGGACCCGCGGCGAGTCCGGCCCGGTCGGCGACGGACTGGCCGTTTTCGTCAACGCGGTCGAGTACTTCGGCTAGTGCCCCGAGCGACCTGAAGTGACCGGTGCCACTGCTGGCTTGCCCAGCAGTGTCGAGCCACCGCTGCTCCCAGCACTGCTGGACAAGCCAGCAGTGGCACCCAACGCGGTCGAGTACTTCGCCTAGCTCTACTCGAAGATGCCCGCGCCGAAGCCGCCGTCGGCGCGGTGGTGCGGCTGCCCGCTCGGCACCCGGTGATGGGGGCCGCGGGGCTTCTCGGCGCCCTGCACCTGCGCGGGCTCGACGCCGTGGGCCCGCGCCCAGGGTGTCGCCTCCTCGTCCATGTCTTGGTAGGTCGGCACATAGCCGGGCAACTGCGCCCGCGACTTCTCCTCCTCGTAGGCCTTGACCACCCGCTGCTGGATCATCTCCCGGCAGGCCGAATTGATGGGGTGGGCGATGTCGGCGTAGAGCTTGGCCCGGCCGTCGTCATCCTTCAATGCCTGCTGCTCTTTCTGCCGGCTGCCGCACTGATTGCAATAGGACGCGCGGAGGTGATTCTTGCAGCCGCACTGGGGGCAATGGGCGGTCAGCTTGCGGCTGGGCATCGCCACGAACGGCCCCGTGGCCCCCTCGATGACCTTCAAGTCACGCACCACAAAGGCGTCATCGAACGTGATTGAGCAGAAGGCCTGGAGCCGCTCTCCCGCCTCCTCCATGAGTTTGACCCGAACCTCGGTGATTTCCACAGCCTGTCTCCTTGCAATCCAAGCTGGAAAAAGGGGACAGTCCCCATTTGTGCGAAGCACCCTCCGGGCCGTTCCGGCAAATGGGGACTGTCCCCTTTTTCCTCCTCAACCGCAACTTCGGACAGCAACGACACTCCCGACATCCCGGGCGCGGAGGCGGCGGGCCAACCGCTGCGCCTCGGCGGCGTGGCGGCACAGCCCGAAATACGCGGTCCCGCTCCCACTCATCCCGTGGCCGAGGAACCCTTCGGCAACCATCATTTTACCGAGCCGCGGGATCCAGGGCGACAACGTCTCGGCCGCCGGCTGCAACCGGTTGAAAAGCAGCCGGCCGGCCTCTACAACGTCACCCCGCCGGAAGGCGTCCACCAGCGGCGCCGCCGTCCGCGGCTTCTCGGCGCTCCGACAGGCGCGGTACACCGCGGCCGTCGAGAGGCCTTCGGGCGGCTTGGCTACCACGAAGTTCAAGCGGCCCAATCCGGCGATCGGCTCTACCCGCTCGCCCCGCCCACGGCAAATCGCCGGGGAGCCGAGCAGGAAGAAAGGCACGTCGCTTCCCAATTCGGCGGCCACGGCGGTCAGGTCGGTTTCGGCCAGGCCGAGGTTCCAGGCGAGGTTGGCGGCCACCAGGGCGGCCGCAGCATCGCTGGAGCCGCCGCCCAGGCCGGCTGCTGTTGGAATCCGCTTCACGAGTCGCAACGTCGCCCCCCGGCGGACCCCGGTCCGCCGGCGGATCGATTCTACTGCCCGCCAAGCCAGATTATCGGGCCCCGCCGGCACGTCGTCCACAACGCCACCGCCGGGCCCGCCAGCCATCCCTCCGATTGGCACTCTAATTCCAGTCGCCCGCTGGGTTCCTCCCGAAAATACAGGGTGTCGTATAGGTCAATCGGGCACATGAGGGTTTCGATCTCATGGTACCCGTCCGCGCGCTTGGCCAACACCTCCAAAAAAAGGTTGAGCTTTGCCGGTGCTTGAATCACCACCTCCACCGCATCACGGTGGACTTGCATCCCCTCGGCCTCCTCGCAACTCGGTAGAAAACTCCTGCGATGGGAAGGCCGCCCGAGGACCAAGGCAATAGCCCTAGTTTCCCACGTTAGGACGGGGGGCATTTTATCGCAGGTTGACAATTCCGTCAATCGGAAAATGGCGATAATTCGAAGCGGTTCGACCTTTTTTGTCTGAAATTCTTCCATCCACAAACTTCGATGGCGGCCGAGGGAGTTCGTTTAGCGGGCGGGCTTGCCCGCCGGGCCGCCGGCGATTCACTCGGCGGGAAAGCCCGCCCGCTAAACAATGACCATGACGGCGACACAATACGACAAATAGGAAAACTGCGGTGACTGTGTTCGCCTTGCCAATCGCAAAGAAGAGTCAAAGTTTGCCGATCGCACGGCCGATATCATGGCTACCGTAAGTCGGTCTGGATCGGCGTAGACCTTGCGCGAAGCGCGGGTATGGGTCGATCGGGGGGGGTGGTTGACTCGTGCGGCGGCAGGCCTGTGACAGGTCTGCGGCGGCACGAGAAGTCAAGGAAGTCCATCCATGCGTCGGCGCCCCCCGAAGCTCGCCGTGGTCCTCCTGGTGATCGCCTCCCTCGTCGGGTGCAGTCCCCAGCAGCCCTTCTATTTCCACGGGACGGGGGACCTTTCGCGATACATCGGGATGGCGACCGAGATCGAGAACCCGGACGTTTGCGAGGAGCCCCTCCGCGAGGCGGCGGGGGACCTGCGGCCGTTCTCTGTCGGCCAGAACCAGCCGAAGGAGGTCTGGAGCCTCCGGTTGGAGGACGCCGTCCGGTACACGCTGGAGAACAGCAAGGTCTTCCGGACGATCGACAGGCCCGTCAGCTCGAGCCTCGCTCTGGTGCCGGCCGGCGCGGAAACGGCCGGATTTCCTCCGGCGACCATCTACGATTCGGCACTGACGGAGACGAACGTGGCCCCCGGCAACTACGGCGTGCAGGCGGCCTTGTCGCAGTTCGACGCGCAGTTGACGACCACCGTCTTCTGGGAGAAGAACCGCGAGCCCCAGGATAACTTCGCCTTCCTTCCCCTGGTCTTACACCAGGACACCGCGCAGTTCCAGACCCAGTTGAGCAAGGTGGGTGCGACCGGCACGACGTTCACGGTGCAACACAACGTGACCTACGACCTGGACAATAACCCCCGGGTCTTTCCAGCCGCCTGGAACACGAATTTCGAGGTTGAAGTCCGGCAACCGCTGTGGCAGGGCAACGGGGTGGAATTCAACCGCATCGGCGGTCCCAACGCCCAGCCCGGACTCAACCAGGGCGTGGTCATCGCGCGGATCAACACCGACATCAGCCTGGCCGCTTTCGAGGCGAGCGTTCGCGATCTCGTGTCGCAGGTCGAGACGACCTACTGGGATCTCTACTTCGCCTACCGCAACCTGGATGCGGCGGTCAGCGGGCGAGACAGCGCGCTCGGCACGTGGCAGAAGACCTATGCCCTGTTCAAGGCCGGCGCCAAGGGAGGCGAGAAGTCCACGGAGGCCCAGGCCCGCGAACAATACTTCCTCTTCCGCAGCACGGTCGAGCAGGGGCTCAACGCGCTCTACACGGCCGAGCGGAAACTCCGCCTCCTGATGGGGCTGGCGGCGACCGACGGCCGGCTGATCCGGCCGGCGGACGAGCCGACTGTTGCGAAAGTCGCGTTCGACTGGACGCAGATCCACGGCGAGGCGCTGAGCCGCAGCGTCGAGCTCCGCGCCGCGAGGTGGCGGGTCAAGCGCCGCGAGATGGAAGTCATCGCCGCGAAGAACTGGCTCTTGCCCCGGCTGGACGCCGTGGCACGCTACAAATGGCTCGGCATGGGCCAGAACCTGGTCCAGGAGGGCGGCGGCGAGAGCTTCGACGCCAACGGCGCCCCGCTCTTCGGCGGCTCCTACGAAAACCTCTTCGGCAACAACTACCAGGATTGGCACCTCGGGCTCGAGCTCCACATGCCCATCGGGTTCCGGAAGGAGCTTTCGGGCGTGCGGAACGCCCAGTTGGGCCTGGCCCGGGAACGCGCCGTCCTGAAGGAGTCCGAGTTGGACATTTCCAGCCAGTTGGCCACCGCGATTGCCGACCTCGACGCCAACCTGGCGCTGTGCCAGACGAACTACAATCGCCGCATCGCAGCCGAGCGCAACGTCGAGGCCGTGCAGGCCGCCTACGACACCGGCACGGTCGCCATCGACGTCCTCTTGCAGGCCCAGCGGCTCCTGGCGCAGGCCGAGAGCGACTACTACCGGTCGCTGGCCGAGTACAACAAGTCGATCATGCAGGTCCACCTTCGCAAGGGCTCGCTGTTGGAGTATAATGGGGTCTACCTGGCCGAAGGGCCATGGCCGGGGAAGGCTTACTTCGACGCCCGGCGGCGGGCCGTCGCCCGCGACGCCGCCAAGTCGCTCGACTACGGTTTTACCATGCCGCGGGTGATCAGCCGCGGGCCGTACCAGCAGCATGAACCCGTCGAGAATCCAACGCCTGTTGAAGCTGATCGGCCTGCTCCAGTCGGGCAAGGGCTATAACTCCGACGCCCTGGCCGCGGCCTGCCAGGTCAGCCGGCGGACGATCTTTCGCGACGTGGAATTGTTGCGGGCATCGGGCCTGTCGCTGGTCTTCGACGAGGCCGACCAGCGGTATTGCCTCCCGGCGGTCGCCTATCTTCCGCCGCTGGACTTCACGGCCGAGGAGGCCCTGGCGCTGATCGTCCTGTGCCACGGATTGGGCGACGGCCGGCTGCCCTTCCTCGGCCCTGCCCGCGCCGCCGCCGTGAAACTCGAGAGCAACCTGCCCGCGCAGATGCGCGAGCAGTTGCGGGGCGTGGCCCCGTCCGTCGAGATCCACCCCGCTCCGGCCAGCCCGCTGACCGGTCAAGGCGACGTCTACCGGCAGTTGCTCACGGCGATCGCCGGGCGCCGATGTGTCCGCATCGGCTACCACAGCCTGGCCGAGCGGCAGGACATCTCGACCCGCTTGAGCCCCTACCGTTTATTGTTCAGCCGGCGGAGTTGGTACGTGCTCGGCCGGTCGTCGCTGCACCGCGGCACGCGGACGTTCAATCTGGGGCGGATCCGGAAGATCGAGATCCTCCCGGACGGCTACCGCGTCCCGCGGGGTTTCTCGGTCGATCGCCATCTGCGCAACGCCTGGCACCTGATCCCCGAGCCGGGCCCCGATCATGAGGTCCTGGTCCGCTTCAGCCCCATGGTCGCGGAGAATGTGGCCGAGGTCGTCTGGCACAAGACCCAGCGGGTCAAGTGGAACCACGACGGGACATTGGATTTCCAAGCGACCGTCTCCGGGCTCAACGAGATCTCGTGGTGGATCCTCGGCTATGCGGACCAGGCGGAGGTGCTCCAGCCGCCGGAATTGCGGCAGTTGGTGGCCCAACGGGCGGCACGGATGGTTGCCCGGTACGCCCGCCAGGCGGCCGGTCCACTCGGCGGCGTTCCGGCGAGCGGCGTCATTCCCCCGCCGCACGGCGCGAGCCGGCCTCGCAGCGAGTCGCCTTTGCCGGTAAGGGCGCCGCCGCGAGGATTATGACGCGGGTTTGTTTCCGCAG
>JBEKCP010000268.1:0-7986 GCA_050014815.1 Thermoguttaceae bacterium
TTGTGCCTCCTGGCGATCATGCTCCTTTCGGCCGGCTGCGCGGCCACGAAGGCATTCGGCCCGCCGGAGGACGACGTACACGCCCAGCGCGTGAAACGCGACGCCGAGACCACGCGCCGGTTCTCGAGCCACCGCGACATGGCGGAGTTCGAGGCGGCCATGGACCGCTGGAACCAGCAGGACGTCAAGGGGTGCCGCGACCAGCTCGACCGCCTGCTGGCCCGCAACCCCGACCACCGCGACGCGCGGCTCTTGATGGCCGACGTGCTCGTGGCCCGCCGCCAGCCGCACGAGGCCCTCTCGCAGGTCCGGCAGGCCCTGAAGGCCCATCCGACGGACCCGGACGTCCAGTACGCGATGGGCCTGATGCTCGACGCCAACGGCCAGGGGGGCGAGGCCCTGTCATACTACGAACGTGCGGCCAAGGCGGAGCCTTCCAACGAGGCCTACGCAATGAGCTACCGGACGGCTCGCGCGGCGGCCGCACGACCGCCAGCCGCGCCGCCACCCCCGGCGGGCGTCACGGCCGTCGAACCGCCGGCCGACCCCAAGGCCCCGGCCGAGATATCCCCGGCGGCGTCAATGCGGCCCATGGCGGCGACTCGGTGCTCGGCAGTGGATTCCGCAATCAACCCCCAGGCGGCCGCCGATCTCGAAAAGGGCTGCAAGTCGCTGGCGGCCGGGTCAACGGAGGCGGCATCTTCCCATTTTCGGGCCGCAGTCGCGCGCGACCCCTACAACCCGCAAATCCTGATCGACGCCGCCACAGCGGCGTTGCGATACAATCAGCCCCGCCTGGCCGTTGAGCTGCTGTCCCCGGCGTCGAGACAACCGGCTGCATCTGCGGTGGTGCATCGCATGCTGGGGGTGGCCTACTATCGTCTGGGGGATTACGCCTCATCCCAAAGCTCGCTGCGGCAAGCACTTTCGTTGGACAAGTCCAGTGCGCTGTCCTATTTTTTGATGGGTTGCACGTTGACGAAGCTCGGGCAACCGGATGGGGCAGAAGCACACTTCCACCAGGCCCAGGCCCTCGACCCGAGATACTCCGTGCAACGCTAGATAGAGTAGCACGGAATGAACGGCCTCAAGTGGGATTACTGCGTGGTGGCCTCGGCCATCGTCCTGGCGGGCGCATGGCCGCTGGGCTGGCACCTCGCGTTGGGCCCGGACTTTGCGCCGCCGACGATCCGCCTGGTCCTCATGGCCGCCGGCATGATCCCGGCCGCCGCGGTGGCGTGGTTCGTCTGCCGCCGGCGGGATCGCCGGACCGCGGCCGCCGAAGCCTATCTGGCGGCCCTCTGCCGGACGGACCTCCACGACCTCTGGCCGAACGACCGGGGCACGGCCGTTCCACCCCCTTCAGCCGATCGCCGCTGCACCGAGGTACTGTCGCAGGTCCGCGAGGCATTCCGCCGGCACGGCCGCATCATTCAGGACCTGGAACAGACCCGCTCGTCGCTGGAACTGCGGGCGGGCCGCGCCGTCGCCGAGGCCGACGAGATCAAGGCCATCCTTTCCGGCCTGCCCGAGCCCATCCTGGCCGTCGACGGCTATGGCGAGTTGACGCTGGTGAACCAGACTGCCCGGCGACTGCTCCGGACTGCCGCGGAGGGCCCGGAGTCGCGGGCACTCCAGCGGGTCGTCGAGTGCCAGAAACTGGTCGATCTTCTATTGGGCACCTCGCGGCGGCGAAGCGGCGGCAGCCGAAGCGAGGAGATCGAGCTTCCCGACGCCGAGGGCAAGCCGCACTGGTACCGGGTGACCGCGGCGCGGCTGGCGGCGGCCGGCGGATCGGCGGGCAACGAGCCGCCCGCGTCCGGCGCGGTCGCCGTCCTCCAGGACATCGCCGACCGCCGCGCACTCGTGAAGCGGAACGCCGAGTTCGTCTCTTCCGTCAGCCACGAGATGAAGACCCCGCTGGCCGGCATCATGGCCTACGTCGAGCTCCTGGCCGACGGCGACGCCGAGGACGAAGCGACCCGCGAAGAGTTTCTAGGCGTCATCAAGGGGCAGGCCGACCGGCTCCAGCGGCTGGTCGAGAACCTGCTGAATCTGGCCCGCATCGAGGCCGGCGTCGTGAAAGTCAGCAAGGAGCCCCGGTCGCTCAACGCGGTGCTGGAGGAGGCGTTGGGCGTGGTCCGGCCGTCGGCCGAGGCCAAGGGGATCGAGCTGGCGAGCGACCTGAGCCCGCTCTATCTCGACGTGCTGGCCGACCACGACCTGCTGTTGCAGGCGGCGATCAACCTGCTGTCCAACGCCATCAAGTACACGCCTTCCGGCGGCCGCGTGACGCTGCGGAGCCGGCTCGAGGAGGGCCAGGTGCGGTTCGACGTTCAGGACACCGGCGTGGGACTGAGCGAGGAGGACTGCACGCGCGTCTTCGAGAAGTTCTACCGCGTCAACAAGAGCAAGGACATGGCCTCCGGCACCGGCCTGGGACTGCCGCTGGCCAAACACATCGTCGAGGACGTCCACGGCGGACGCCTGGCGGTCACCAGCGCGCCGGGCGAAGGCAGCACCTTCGCCGTCACGTTGCCGAACGTCGGGGCAGCCGCTTGCGGCTTCGCAGGCACCAGGGATTAGGAATCAGGGATTAGGAATCAGAAAAGCCCCCGGACTGCGTCCGGGGGTTATGAGGCATCAAATGAGTAAGAGCATCCTGCTTTGCGACGACGAGGTCTACATTGTCCGGGCGGCGGAGATCAAGTTCCGCCACGCGGGCTACGACGTGCGAACGGCCGGCGACGGCGAGGAGGCATGGGCGGCGATCCGGGCCGCCAGGCCCGACGTCGTCGTCACCGATTGCCAGATGCCCCGGCTGGACGGTCTCGGGCTGGTCCGGCGGATCCGCGAGGACCCCGCTACAGCCGATCTGCCCGTCCTGATGTTGACCGGCAAGGGCTTCGAGCTCGACCGCGAGGAGTTGGCCGCCCGGTGGAACGTCCTGGAGGTCGTCGCCAAGCCGTTCAGCCCGCGCGACCTCTTGGCTCGCGTCGAGGCGATTCTGCAGGTGGAGATGAAATGATTATCCATGGTGTGCCATTGCGAAGCCGCAAGCGTCGGGCAGGGCACCATGCGCAGAGCGGTCGCCCGTTAAACGAATCCAAAATCTAAAATCTCAAATCTAAAATCCCCCGATGAACCTTCCCACCGAGATCTTTGGCGACGTGATCGTGGTCCATTCGCCGGAGGAATTCGGCGGGGAGCAGGCCGACGCGCTGGAGAACTACCTCTCGACGCTGGAGCGGAACCGGGTCGTGCTGGACCTGGACGGCACGGAGTTGTTGGACAGCCGGGGTCTGACGGCGATCCTGAACGTTCAGGACCGCCTCCGCGACCTGGGCGGAGAAATCAGGATCGCCGCGACGAACCCCACCACCTGGAAGATATTCGAGATTACCCGCCTCGACCAACACCTGGAACTCTTCGAAAGCGTGATCGACGCCGTGAAGAGCCTTCACTAGTGGACGCCGCAACCTTCGCCCCCCGCCGCCTCGGACACCTGCTGGTCGAGAAGGGCTACCTCTCGGACCAGGACCTGCAGTCTGCGCTGGAGCGGCAGAAGCAGGAGGGGCGGGACAAGCTGCTGGGCGAGATCCTCGTCGAGCACAACTACTGCTCCGAGGAGCAGGTCGTCGAGTGCCTGGCCGCGGAATGCGGCGTCCCCTACGCCAAGCTCGACGCCCGGCTGGTCGACATGCGGATCGTCGACGTCCTGCCCCGCGAGTACGTCGAAAGGAACCTGGCGCTTCCGCTGTTCGTGGTCCGCGGCGTGCTGACCGTGGCCGTCTCCGAGCCGTCGAACCTGTTCCTGATCGACGAGATCCGCGGGCTCTCCAACCTCCAGGTGCAGATCGTCGCCGCCACGCCGAAAGACATCCGGCGGATGATCACGGCGATGCCGAATTCCAAGGTCTTCGTCATCGACGACATCATCGAGGACAGCGAGCACGCCGACGTCACGCTGATCGAGGAGGCGATCGAGGACATCGGGGACGTCGAGGAGATCGCCGGCCAGTCGCCGGTCATCCGCCTGGTCAACTACATCATCTACAACGCGGTGAAGGAGGGGGCCAGCGACATCCACATCGAGCCGGCCGATCGCTGCGTGCGGATCCGCTACCGCATCGACGGCCGGCTCTACAAGGCCCTGGAGGTCCCCGCCCACCTGCTGGGCGCCGTCACCAGCCGCATCAAGATCATGGCGTCGCTGGACATCAGCGAGCGGCGTCTGCCCCAGGACGGCCGCGTGCTGGTGCTCCTGGAAGGCCGCAAGATCGACCTCCGCATCAGCACCTTCCCAACCGCCCAGGGCGAAAAGACCGTTATGCGCGTGCTCGACACGCGAAGCGTTTCGCTGAACCTCAACGACCTGGGTTTCGGGGAAGACATCCTCGGCGCCTTCCGCCAGTGCATCACCGCCCCCAACGGGATCATCCTGGTCACCGGGCCCACCGGCAGCGGCAAATCGACCACCCTCTACGCCGCCCTGAACGCCATCAGCTCGATGGAGAACAACGTCTGCACCGTCGAGGACCCGATCGAGTACCACTTGCCGCTGATCAACCAGTTCCAGGTCCAGACGAAGATCGGCATGACCTTCCCCATAGCGCTGCGGACCCTGCTGCGGCAAGACCCGGACATCATCATGGTCGGCGAGATCCGCGACGAAGAGACCGCGCGGACGGCCATCCAGGCCGCGCTGACCGGGCATCTCGTCTTCAGCACGCTCCACACCAACGACGCCTGCTCGGCCATTACCCGGCTGAACAACATGGGGATCGAGCCCTACTTGATCGGGGCCGCCTTGAACGTCGTCCTGGCGCAGCGGCTGGTGCGCCGCATCTGCTCGAAGTGCCGCCAGACCTGCGATCCCCCCCGCACGGTCCGCAAGGCCCTGGAACGCATGGGAGTCGGCTGCGAAACCTATTACAAGGGAGTCGGCTGCAAGAGCTGCCGCAACACCGGTTACAAGGGCCGGCTCGGCGTCCACGAGCTCGTCGTCGTCAACGACGAGCTCCGCGACGCCGTCGTCTCCGACCCCAGCATCAACAACATCCGCCGCATCGCCATGGCCGGCGGCATGATCTCGCTCCGGCAGGACGGGTTCCGAAAGGTCCGCGAGGGCATCACCACGCTCGAAGAAATCTTCCACATCGTCGGCGACCTGAAGGACTCGGAAACGGGGTAGAACCTGACGGTCGATGGTCCGTTGTCAGTTGTCCGTTGTCCGTTGTCCGTTGCAACGGACAACGGACAACAATCCAAAATCCAAAATCCAAAATCGATGGACTTCCAATACCGCGTCCGAGATCCGCTGGGCAACGTCCACGAGGGCTCCATCGAGGCCGCCTCGGCCGAGGCCGCCACCCAGCAGCTTCGCCGCGACGGTTTCCACGTGCTGGAGGTCGGGGAGGCCGAGAGCGACAGCCTGTTCCCGCCGCGCGTCTCCAAGAACGACATCATCTACGTCACCACCCAGTTGGCCATCATGGTTGACACGGGCATCAGCCTCTCGACCGCCCTGGGCGGACTACTGGAGCAGGAGACCAACGGTTCGCTGCGGAAGATCCTCGCCGATTTGAAGTCCTCGGTCGAGGCCGGCGACGACTTCTCCTCCGCCCTGACCCGCTACCCCAAGCACTTCGACAAGACCTACATCTCGCTCATCAAGGCCAGCGAGGCCACCGGATCGCTGGGCGCCATGCTCGACCGCATTGCCCGGTACCTCCGCAAGGAGGTTGAAATGCGGCACAGGGTCCGCGCCGCCCTGGCCTACCCGGCCGTCATGATGGTCATAGCCACCGGCGTGACGATCTTCCTCCTGACCTACATCCTTCCGAAATTCACGCCCCTGTTCAAGGCCCGCGGCACCAAGTTGCCGACGCCGACGCTGGTGATGATGCGCCTCTCCGACGCCCTGCTGACCTGGTGGTACCTGTGGCTGGCCGGCGCCGCGCTGGTGGTGGCGGGCCTCTTGTACGCCCGGCGCACCCCCGCGGGACGCCGCACGATCGACTGGCTGAAAATCTACACTCCCATCGTCGGACCCATGATGCGCAAGGTCGTCATCAGCCGCAGCATCCGCACCCTGGGCACCATGCTGGGCAACGGCGTGGCCATCATGGACTCGATCAAGCTGGCCGGCCAGGTCGCCGCCAATTCCTACTACGAGGACCTCTGGCAACGCGTCCTCGACGAGGTCGCCACCGGCAAACGCATCTGCGAGGTGCTCCGCGGCAACCCCCTCTTCCCACGCGTCCTGGTGCAGATGATCGCGTCCGGCGAGGAGACGGGCAAACTCGATGTCGTCCTCGAGAAAGTCAGCACCTACTACGACCAGGAAGTCGAAACCTCCGTCAAGGCCGCCACCGCCATGATCGAGCCGATCATGATCTCCGTGATGGGCGCCGTCATCGGCACCATCGGCCTGGCCCTCATGCTGCCGATCTTCAGCCTTAGCAAGCAGCCGTAGCCGGGCAAGGATGAAGGCGGAAGAAAGCCCCCGGACTGCGTCCGGGGGGCCTCTTTGTCCTTCATCCCTCGTCCGCCCCTAGCGCCAGTCTGTAGGGTGGGTCGAGCGAAGCGAGCCCCACCAATTGGAGCCTGGCTGATTTCCGGTGGGGCTCGCCGACCATGCTTCGCACGGTGCCCGTCGACCCACCCTACATGTGCTCCAGAAGGCGCATAGCGGTAGCGCCTTTGACACCCTGGAAGAAAAGCTCCGCCGCGGCACCCACCGGATGTATGTACCGGATACCACCCTATTAGGCTATTCCGGTTTCGCCGACCGGAACGTCGAGCAGTTCCCCGGCCGCCGACGGGCCAGGTTGCCGAACCTCGCTGAACGGCCGGCCGCCACGGGGCCGATTGGCTATTGGGCGTGGCGGGCCATCTCGGGTCGCCACACCGCAAGATATCCTATGAGCCACCCCCTATGAAACCCACCCATCCGGCCGTGGCCGCTCCAGATTACGGCACCCAACTCGCTTCCCTGCTGGAACTTGACGAGCGCCACGACGAGCTGTTGCGGCGGCTGGAGGAGTTGGACACCCGGGTGGAGAAGGTCCTGGCCGACTGGTCGGTCCGCCGGGCAGCCCTGGTTGGCGGCGACTGTAGTAGATCCCGCCTGCCGGGCGGGATATTGAAGAAGGGTCCCGCTCGGCAAGCGGGACCTACTGGGTAGTTCTCCCGCTCACCGCCTCTCGCTCGACCCACCCTGCTTGCCTGCTGAATAGATTCCCCGGAGTTTTTTCGCGGGCCCATTGACGGGTGTCGGCCGCTCGATAGAATTAAGGGATCGCCGGAAACGCGGCCGCCGCCACTTGACACGCCTTGGGCAACTGCTATAATCCAAGGCTCGCCAGTTGCGGACTGCGACGGGCGATAGGGGCGCGGGGCCGAAAGGTCCGGCCCGAAACGGTTCTTTGACAATTCGGTAGTGTACAAGTGGCATCTCAAATGACCACGGGGTGCGTCGTAAGGGCGCATCGCACGTGGGTTCCGAAGAGCGCTTAGAGCGAGAATCGTTGCTCGGGTCTGTCGGGGCCGCAAGGCTCCGGAAAGATCCGAAACATGTCACATGGTCCCGGCTCCTTTTTTGGAGCGTTGGATTCATGTGGCCAAGTTACTAAGGGCACATGGGGGATGTCTTGGCGTCAGGAGGCTTCGAAGGGCGTGGAAGACTGCGAAAAGCCCGGGGTAGTTGTCAAACGAGCGTTGATCCCGGGGTTCCCGAACCAGCCCACGCTGAATCCATAGGCGTGTGCGGCAAACGCGGCGAACTGAAACATCTCAGTAACCGCAGGAAAAGAAAGAAAACTCGATTTCCCCAGTAGCGGCGAGCGAAAAGGAAAGAGCCCAAACCGCGGAGGTTTTCCTCTGCGGGGTTGTAGGGCCCCTTACATGGGAGTTACCAAGCTGCCGGCTAGCAGAACCGCTTGGAAAGGCGGGCCATAGAGGGTGACAGCCCCGTAAGCGAAA
>JBEKCP010000269.1:0-13449 GCA_050014815.1 Thermoguttaceae bacterium
GGCCGTTGGTGTTGTAGCCGAGGAACATGGGGGAGGAAATCCGAATGTCGAAATCCGAAATCCGAAACAAGTTGAAATCACCAAAATCCTAATGACAGAAACAGCTCTGTTTGGAGCATTTGGAATTCGGGTTTTGGATTTGTTTCGGATTTCGATATTCGGATTTCGTGCTTTAGCCTTCAGGTGCTTTCGATCCAACGGCCCAGCAGGGCGGCGGGCAGGAGCGATAAAAGGACGATCAACAAGGCCCAATTGAAACCGCGGGCAGCGTAGGTGACGGCCGCGTCGAGCACGACCAGCGAGAGGATGGCCTGGGCGACCGCCACGCGGACCCGCCCCGGCGACGGCTCGGCAATGGCCCAGAGGCACCGCGCCAGGATGGCCGCGCCCAACAGGCCGATCATCAGGTACCACCACCGCCACGGATCGAGCTGAATCGCCGGGATGACGCTCTGGGGCCAGTGGGGCAGCCAAACCAGTAGGGCGACGCCCGCCATCATCACCACCGCCGCGCCGGCGAGTTGGCGGCGATCGCTCCGCAGGACCTCTTGCCGGGCGAACCACGTGACGCCCATCACGTAGACCCCGACGGCCGCCGCGACGAGCCAGTGTTGGGGCTCCAGCGGGCCCCGCAGCACGCTCATGCCCAGCAGCACGTTGAGCATCCGGCAGGAGCCCATCGCCAACGGCCCGAGCGGTGTCCGCTTGAGAAAACGGTCGTAGAGCACAATGGCCGCGGCCAGGGCGACCGCCACGGCGGCCAAGCGCGGCTGGCGCAGACTCCAGGCCATGGCGCAGGGCAGGAACGTCCCGATCAAGAGCATCTCGCCGCCGAGCCAGCGGGCCGTACGAAGCGAGATGCGGCCGGAGGGCAGCGGGCGACAGGGCCGCTCCTGACGGTCCGTCGCCAGGTCGAACACGTCGTTGAGCACCACGCCCGCGGCATAGAGCAGGCTCGAAGACGCCACCAGGAGGCCCAGGAGCCAATAGCCCTGGCGGGTCAGCTCGCCGCCGGCGGACCACGCCCCCGGCACCTGGTCCGGGCCTCCGCCCAGGAACAGGAATCCCATCGCCACGTCGGCCATGGCGGTGAAGATGTTGGGCAGCCGCAGCAGTTCGAGATAACTTCGCAGTGCGCCGGGCGAGTCCGCGACATCGTGGTCAGGCATGTTCTCCCTTACTCCACTCTATGGTTCGGACGCGAGATGAAGAAAAGAATCACGAAACCCCGAAATAACGAAAACTCGAAATCAATCAGTGAAGCGATTCGTTTGCACTTGCTGGATTCCTCTTGTCTTTCGGGCTTTCGTCCTTTCGGGCTTTCGTGATTCGCCGCGTTCCTCGCCGCCAAATCCGCGTAATCTGTGTAATCTGCGGATGATTCACTTATTATTGCCGTTGGATCTTCTCGACGAACTCCTTCGCCTCGCGGCCTGCCTGGTCGGGGTCGTCGAGGTACGGGTAAAGCTCGATGGTGATCCAGCCCTGGTAGCCGCTCTTGGCAATCTCCCGCAAAACGGCCGGGAAGTCAATCGCCCCCCGACCGGGGATCAGGTGCCGGTGCTCCCGCGTGGCCGCGATGTCCTCCAGGTGATAATGCCTCGTGTGGGCCGCCATTCGCGGGATCCAGTCTTGCGGCTCCTCGGCCATGCAGTAGGCGTGGCCGACGTCGAAGTTCAGCCCCAGCCAAGGGGAATTGATGCGGCCGGCCACTTCGAGGTACTGGTCGAACCGCTCGATCAGGAGCCCCGGTTCCGGTTCGATCAAGAGGAGCACGCCGAGCCGCTCGGCCAGCTCGACGCAGGGCATGACCTCGTTGTAGAACACTTCCGCGGCGGCATGCCAGGACTGGCCCTGCGCCAGGGGCCCACCCGGCTCCGTCTGGATGGATGCCGCCCCCAGCTCCTTGGCAAGGGCGAGCGCCCGCTTGGTGTGCTCGCGGCGGATAGCCCGGTAGTGCGGGTCCGGCTCGATCCACGAGGGGTGCCAGTAGGGCTGCCGGGGGTCGGCCACCGCGTTCATCATGAAGCCGTTGACGTTGGAGATGGCCAGACCATGGCGGTCGAGGCACTCGCGGATGGCGCGGCGCCGCTCGGGCAGCAGTCCGGCCGGCCAGGCGTGCGGCACGTCGGCCAGGAGTTCCAGCCCCCGGTAGCCCAGTGCGGCGATCCGGGCGATCGTCTCCTCGATCGAGTACTTCTGATAGGCGTTGGAACTGTAGGCAAGGTTCATGGGAGGGGGTCTGCGCAGGGCTAAGGCATTCAGCTCTTAGTTTAGCAGGTTCCGCAGAGACAGGCCATCCGGCTTCGCGCCTCGGTCGAGGCAAATCACACGTTGAAAACGGCAGCAGGTATGAATTCGATTGGCAGGTTGAGCCTGGAGCGATTGCCCCTTAGGGGCATTTGAGAATAGCCCAGCAGTTCACTGCTGGGAGAAGAAATCGCACAAATCTCGATCGGAAAGTCCCATAGGGACGAATGATTCGTCGGAGTTCAGCCGTCCCTCTGGGACTGGTGCGGGTGGGTTGCCCATTTGCCCAGCGATGAATCGCTGGGCTATTCTCAATCGTCCCTCCGGGACGGCAATCGCTGTTGCTCCGGGCTTCGATTCACCCCAATGCGGCGGTTGCTATAATGGTCGGCATGGGCGACACGTCAGAACCCGCGCGCCGCTGGTACCGTCTCACGCCGGGGCGCTTCATCACTGGGCTGCTGGCGGTCGAGGTCTTCCTGGCACTCTCGGAGCGATTCCAATGGCTGCCGATCAACCAGCACAAGGGCTGGACCGTGCTCATGGCCGCGGGGGTGCTCGCCGCCGCCTTCTTGTTGCTCCTCCTCTGGTTCGCCCTGGCCCTCGTCTTCCGCTTGCATTTCCAGTACAGCATCCGCTCGCTCCTGATCCTGACCATTACCGTCGCGGTGCCATGCAGTTGGCTGGCGCGGGAGATGAAGAAGGCGGAGGAGCAGAGGAAGGCGAGATTGAGGCTCGGCGTGACGCGAGAGAATGGCACCGCGACTTATGATTGGGAAGTCGATTCGGAGTTCAATCCGCTACCGAGCCCACGCCCGCCAGTCCCGCCGGCTCCCGGCTGGCTGCGGCGATTGTTGGGCGACGACTTCTTCGAATCCGTTGTTGGGGTGCTCCTCGCCGAGGTGCGCGACGATGACTTCGCCGCCGTGGAGCAGCTAACCCAGCTAAACTCGCTCGGCTTGCTTTACTCACACGTCACCGACGATGGGCTCGGACACATCAAGGCCCTCACGCAACTTCGGTGCTTCTGGATATACGGTGCGGATGTTACCGACGCCGGCGTGTCACAGCTTCGGGGGCTGGCCAAGCTCCAAGGTTTGGGCCTTGGCGCCACCCCCGTCTCCGACGCCGGCATCGAATTGCTCAGAGACCTGCCGGAGCTAAAGTCCCTTTACCTCCGGGAAACTCGGGTGACCGACGCGGGGCTCGAGCGCCTCAGCCACTTCGCCCACCTTCAAGAATTGGACCTCACCTTGACGCGAATAACCGACGCTGGGTTGGAAAAGCTAGGGACCATGAAAGAACTCAGGCAGCTACACCTCGGCGACACCAAGGTCACGAGCGACGGCGTTAATCGCCTTCAGCGACAGTTGCCCGAGTGCGAGATCGACACCGACCCTGCGGTCCCGGTGTACTTTTAGCTGCCCGCACTGCGATAACTCTCCAGCGCCCGCTGGAAGACCCAGCGCGAAAAGACCAGGCTGGCCACGGTCGCCAGCAGGGCGCAGGCGGGCGGGCGAAAGCCAGCCGGCGGATTATCGAAGACGCCGACCGCACGTTCCCTCGCAGTCTTCACGCCTCCTCCCCGGAACGTGGCGGCCTGGGTTTCTTCTTTGTCGGCTTCTTCGCCTCCTTCTTCGGCTTCGTCTCTTTCCGGCGCTCGATCCGCTTCAATTCATCGAGCATCTGCTCGAAGTGGTGGTCCACCGGTTGGGGCAACGCCGCCTGCGTCTGCCGGTACTTGTCGAACTCGACCTCGGCTTTCTCGGCCGCCTGCTCGTGGGAAATCTTGCCCGCGTGGGTGAGGATGCCGCGGTCGCTCAATCGCAGAAAGTCGTCGAGCTTGGCGATCCAGTCGGCCATGTACATCGGGCGGCGGTTCATCGCCTGCAACTCGGCGAATTCCAGATACGCGGCGACGATGCGATTGAGCGCGCCGATCTCCTCGGCGTTCAGGTAGTTCTTGGCGATAGCCACGTCGGTCTTGCGCGGCCGATCACCAGTCCAGGAAGTGAGGCCCATTTGGGGCTTCAAGGCGTCGGCGCGACCGTGGATTACCTCAGCCGCCGTGCGGCCGTGGGCCGCCCAGTGCATCTTGTTCTGCACGGTCTTGAAGAAGAGTTGGGATGCCTCGGCGCTGGGGTCGTAGTCGATACTGGTGGCGTAGATGTCGAGCACCTTGCGCCAGAAGACCCGCTCGGAGGAGCGGATGTCGCGGATGCGGGCGAGGAGTTCCTCGAAGTAGTTGCCGCCACCGGCCCGCTTGAGTCGCTCGTCGTCCATCGTGAACCCCTTGATGAGGTATTCACGAAGGCGCTCCGTCGCCCAGGTGCGGAACTGGGTGCCACGGTGGGACTTCACGCGGTACCCAACGGAAATAATCACGTCGAGGTCGTAGTATTCGACCTGGTAGGTTTTCCCGTCGGCGGCAGTTGTTGCAAAAACTGCAACAACTCCCTCGCGTCGTAACTCTCCTTCCTCAAAGAGGTTGGAGATATGGCGGGAAATCACCGACTTGTCCCGCTGGAAAAGGTCGGCCATCTGGTTAAGTGCAAGCCAGACGGTATCGCCCGTCAGCCGCACTTCGAGACGGGTTCGGCCATCCTGCGACTTATACAGGAGGAACTCGCCGGGGTTCTGTGGAGCGGGGATTGGCAGGTTCTCGGTCATGCCGTCTCCTTGGAGAGACTAATATCAAAAGCGGCCAATATTCTACCACTATTGGGGGTGCATACAAGCAACCTCACCCCGCGCTTCGTCAACTGCTCGCGCTGCGATAGCTTTCCAGCGATCGCTGAAAGACCCACCGTGAAAGGACCAGGCTGGCCGCGGTCGCCAGTAGGGTATAAGCGGCCAGCAACCAGTCCCCGCGCGTCTCGGGCCGAAGCGACCGCACCAGGATCCGCGCCGGCACGTTCACCACCACCAGCACCGGAATAATAAACGTGAAGAACCGCCGCAGCGGCGTGCCGAACCGGCCCTGGTAAATCTCCATCGGGTAGCGCGAGAAGGTCGTGAGGTAGAACCAGAAGTCCAGAAGCGTCACGTTCCGCCCCAGCCAGACCGTCGTGGCGGCCATCGCGATCATCAGGCTGTAGTAAACGGCCACGCCGCAGACGAGATAGAGCGGGTAGAGCAGGCTTTCGACGGGCCCGGGGACGTACCGCAACTGGACCATCGCGTAGACGCCCAGTGCCACGCCCACCGCCAGGTTCACCAGCGACGACCAGTCGATCCGCCTCAGCGAGACCAGGAACTGGGTATCCATCGGCTTCAGGAGGATGAAGTCGAGGCTCCCCAGCCGGATCAGGTCGCTCAACTCGTCGGCATTGGTCATGAAGAACGTCTGAACGATGCTGTTGATGATCAGGGCGGTGGCGATAAAGAGGAAGAATTGGTCCCGGCTCCAGCCGGCATCGTCGCCGATCGTGCTGGTGTAGCTGAAGATGAGGACGTAGAAGGCCAGGTTCATGAGGGCCCAGCCCAGCGAGGTGACGGCCTCGATCAGGAAGTTGCCGCGGAAGGTCATGTCGCGTACGAGGCTGTTGCGGGCGAAGGTTGCCAGCACGCGGAGGTGGTTGCCGAAAAAGTCTGGCATGTTATAATTGTCTCGTGGCGATTTGCACGCTCTTTCGGAGAGGTGAATCCATGAATGCAGAAGCGATCCGGGAAATGCTCAACCGCCGGCCGTTCGAGCCTTTCGAGGTCATCATGTCGAGCGGCGAACGGCACCTGGTCAAGCATCCGGAATTTGCGATCTTACTGCCCACTCGGGTGATCGTGACCGATCCGGTGGCGGACCGGGCGGCGATCCTCTCTTTGAAGCACGTTACCGAGTTGCGGCCGGCACAATCGCAACCATCGGCGTAGCTTGTGTCATTCATTGGCTGCTTGAAACACGAAATCCGAACATCGAAATCCGAAATCCGAAACAAATCCAAAATACAAAGCTCGAATGTTTCAAACGGCTAGCCCGCGTTTCTGTCATTGGCGGCTTTGGTAATTTGAAATTGTTTCGGATTTCGAGCTTCGGAATTCGGATTTACTGCTTTGTCGCTCCTCCTCATCCTCCAAAGGCGCTATAGCGCCGGGCGCCGAAATGGAAGGCCGCACGGGCGGCCGCCACAAACACCGCGATCCACGCCGCCTCGATGCCCAGGCCCCAGGCCAGCTCCGGCCCGGTGATCTTCCCCAAGAACACCGCGGCGGGAAAGTAGGCCAGGTACTGAAGGGGCACCGCCCGCATGACCGTTCGCCAGAATCCCGGCAAGATGTCGATCGGGAACATCTGGCCGGAGCAGAAGAAGTTGATCAGCATGAAGACGAACAACAGCGAGCTGACCTCCAGGAACCAGAAGCCGATCATTCCGAGCGCGGCTTCCATGAAGAACCCCAGCAGGAACGCCATGACCAGCGAGACGAGAAAGGCCAGCATGGTGCCGGCGTCGGGCCAGCCGGAGAAGAACCCTCGCCACAGGTAGAACACCAGGACGAACGGCCCTAGCGCCACCGCGTAGTACACCAGCTTGTGGGCGAGCCGGTTGAGCATGACGAAACCCAGCATGTCGATCGGTTGGACGAGGTATTTTTTGACGGTCCCGTCGCGGATGTCGCGGGCGATGCCGGTGGCCAGGCCCGGCATGCTGGAAAACGCCCGGCCGATCATCGCCAGCAGGTAGTAGGCGATCATGTCGCGGTACGAGTAGCCGGCGACGTGGTCGGACTGCCCGCCCGCCGCGCGGCCCGAAAAGACGGCGTCCCACAGGAAGATTTGCGTGACGATCGGCAGGAACCGCATGAGGGTTCCCAGCGCGAAATCCGCCCGGTAGATCAGCCGCTCGGAGACGCTGATCCGCAGCACGGTCCACCAGAGGGAAAGGCGGGAGGGCATGGGGATGACCTTTGGGTTACCACAGCCTCTGCACGCCGTAGGCGTCGAGTTGCTCATCCGAGCTGATGATCGGGATGCCTTCAACAGTTGCCTGCGCCACGAGGAGGCGGTCGAATGGGTCTCTGTGGTGGAAGGGCATGGTTGTGACAAGGCTCGCGTGTTTTGGTTCGATGTGCAGAATGCGGAAGCCGTTGGCCGAAATCTGCGATTCCATGAACAGTTGATAAGGCTGCGGCAGCGCGTACTTTCGCAAGCCGATCTTGATAGCGATCTCCCAATAGCTCGCCGGACTGACTTCGACATCGTTGGCCGGGTCTTCAATCAGCGCCCGCGCGGTGGCGCTCAATCGCGAATCCTCTAGGATGAACCAAAGAAAGGCGTGCGTGTCGAGCAGCAGTCTCATTCCATGTACTCCGCGAAATCCTTGAGGTGCTCATCGTCGTCGGCCACGATCGTGAGCATCCCCTTGGCGCTGCCTGCCTTGCGGGGCTTTCGCTTCGGTTTCTCCTCGGCGGTCAAGCGGGCAATCGGCTGCTGGTTTCGGGTAATCAGCAGTTGTTCGCCTGCCGCCAGGTGTTCGATCAGTTCCGGCAGGTTGGCCTGGGCTTCTTCAATGGTAACGATGGTCATACGTTCTCCTTCCGTTATCTGGGGGCCGACCAGCGCCGACGCACCCGGCTCCGGTCCGCTCCGTCCGCCACCTTTATTCTACGCTCCCGCCCCCTGCAAGCGGATATCCCCGTTCTCGATCCCTAGCCCCAATCCCCAAGCCCCCCCCCCCCCCCAAACCGCCCCAACCCCCCCCAACCAGTATCCCCGGCCCGCCCGCGGGTACAACACCTCTGGCACGCCGTTGCGGTCGACGCGGAGCTTCGCCCGGGGCGGCTCGATCGCCACCACCTCGCCGTAGCGGTCCAGGTCGGCGGGGATCTGACCGTCGGCGACCTGAAGCGAGATGATCTTCTGGGCGGCGAATCGCTCGACAATGCCCACGAGCGACCCGTCATAGATGATCTGCCCCTGGGCGATGATCACGACCCGGCGGCACAAGGCCGCCACGTCCTTCATGTAGTGGCTCGACAGGAGGATGGTCACCTGGCGGACCTGCTGGTAGTGTTTCAGGAAGGTCTGGATGGTGTGCTGGGCGACCACGTCCAGCCCGATGGTGGGCTCGTCGAGGAACAGGACCTCCGGCGAGTGCAAGAGGGCGGCGATCAGTTCCATCTTCATCCGCTCGCCCAGCGAGAGCTCGCGGACCGGCTGGCCCAGCAGGTGAGCGACGCCCAGCATATCGGTCAGCTCGCCGAGGGTCTGCTGGAATTGGCGCGGCTCGATGCGGTAGATGTGCTGGTGCAGGCGGAAGGACTCGGCGGCGGGCAGGTCCCACCAGAGCTGATTCTTCTGGCCCATCACCAGGGCGAAGCGGCGGCGGTAGGCATTCTCGCGTTTCCAGGGGACATGGCCCAGGACACGGGCGGTGCCGCCGGTGGGGGTCAGCACGCCGGAGAGGAGTTTCAGCGTCGTGGTCTTGCCGGCCCCATTGGGCCCCAGGAACGCCACGAACTCGCCCGGCTCGACCACCAGATCAATCCCCCGGACCGCCTGCACCATGCGGTACTGCCGCCGGAACAGCCCGCGAATCGAGGCCGACAACCCCTCTTTCTTCTGAAAAACCCGGTAGGACTTCGCCAGGTGCTCGATCTCGATGATAGCCATGACGGAGCCATTATAAAGGGGGAGGGCGGAAGGCGGAAGGCAGAGAAGGGGGGGAGACAAGGAGACAAGGAGACTGGGAGGGCGT
Source organism: Thermoguttaceae bacterium (assembly GCA_050014815.1). GTDB lineage: Bacteria > Planctomycetota > Planctomycetia > Pirellulales > Thermoguttaceae > JBEKCP01. The sequence goes on from JBEKCP010000269.1 coordinate 8,943, forward strand.
TGTGCCCTCGCCGCCTCCCTGTCTCCCTGTCTCCCTGTCTCCTTGTCTCCTTGCCTCCTTCCGCCTTCCATTACCCCTCGGTTTCGCCTATAATTCGCGGCGTTGATGGGCTCTGGGGCCACGGAGGAAAAAGGGGACAGTCCCCATTTGCCGGAACGGCCCGAAGGGTGCTTAGCACAAATGGGGACTGTCCCCTTTTTCCGCAAGGAGGAGTGCCACGGACGGACTGCGGATCGGAATCGGACACGACACCCACCGGCTCGGCCGCGGCGGCCCGCTGCGGCTGGGCGGCATCGACATTCCCCACGACCGGCAGCTCATCGGTCATAGCGACGCCGACGTGCTGCTGCACGCGGTGGTAGACGCCCTCTTGGGCGCTGCGGCGCTGGGCGACATCGGGCAGATGTTCCCCGACACCGACCCGGCGAACCGGGGCCGCGACTCGGGCGAAATGCTCGCCGCCGCCCGCGACGCCGTCCGCGCCCTGGGCTGGCAGATCGTCAACATCGACTCGATTGTCTTCGCCCAGCGGCCCAAGCTGCTGCCCTACCGGCAGGCTATTCGCCAGCGGATGGCCGACCTCTTGGGAATCGAGCCGGAGCGGGTCGGCCTCAAGGGCAAGACGGGCGAACACATCGGTCCCATCGGCCTCGAAGAAGCCATCTCCGCCCAGTGTATTGCGCTGTTGGCGGCCCAATAGTGCGAAGCCGCAAGCGGCAAGACTGAAAACTGAAAACTGAAAACTCTCCCATGATCCGCCTTTACAACACCCTGTCTCGGACCAAGGAACCCCTGGACCCGGTCCAGCCCGGCAAGATCGGAATCTACCTGTGCGGTCCGACCGTTTACAAGCCCAGCCATATCGGCCACATGGTCGGCCCGGTGATCTTCGATGCGATCAAGCGATATCTCGTCTACTCGGGCTACGAGGTGACCCTGGTGGTGAACATCACCGACGTGGACGACAAGCTGATCGCCGAATCCGCCGCACGCGGAACCACCATGGCCGAGCTGGCCTCCGAGATGACGGCCGATTACATGCGGAACATCCAGGCATTGGGCGTGGACACCATCGACCACTTCCCCCGCTGCACGGACAACATCGGCGAGATCATCGAGTTCATTGCCGCCCTGGTGGAGCGGGGCTTCGCCTACCGGTCCGACGGCGACGTGTACTTCGACGTGAGCAAGGACGACGACTACGGCAAGCTGAGCGGCCGGCAGGTCGAGGCGATGCAGGGCGAAGGGGGAACGACCGCCCTGCGGAAGCACACGGCGGCCGACTTCGCGTTGTGGAAGGGGGCCAAGCCGGGCGAGCCCTCGTGGAAGAGCCCCTGGGGGCCCGGCCGGCCCGGCTGGCACATCGAATGCTCCGCCATGAGCCGCCGCCTCCTGGGCCGCACCTTCGACATCCACGGCGGCGGACTCGACCTGGTCTTTCCCCATCACGAGAACGAGATCGCCCAGAGCGAGTCGGCCCACGGCCAGCCGATGGCCAAATACTGGATGCACAACGGGCTGATGCAGGCGTCCGGCGAGGCGGGCAAGGTGGGCGGCCGGAGCACGCGACCCGCGGCCACGACCACGGGTACCCCGGCGGGCAGCGCGGGCAGTATGGTCGGCGACCTTGATGCCCAGCAGGCCGGCAAGATCAGCAAGTCGAAGGGCTCCGCGCCCTTCCGCGAGCTGCTGGAACAGTTCGCCCCCGAGACGATCCGCTTCTTCCTTCTGGCCACCCACTACCGCCGCCCGATCGACTACAGCCTCGAGCGACTCCACGAGACAGAGGCGGCCCTGGAGAACTTCTACCGCTTCTTCAAGCGTTACGAGCGGGTCACCGGCGACAACTTCTACGCCTACGAGCCGCACCGGCGGCGCGAACAGGGCGATTTCGACCCCCGTGGCAACTCCTTGTTGGCCGACGTGGCCCAGTGCCGCGCCCGATTCCTGGAAGCCATGGATGACGACTTCAACACGGGCGGGGCGATTGGCGACCTCTTCGAGCTCCTGCGCCGGCTCAATAAATTCATCGACGACGAGAAGCTGGAGAGCGCCGGGGCCCCGTCGTATGAAGGCTGTATGACGAATGCTGCGGTGTTGCTCCTGGGCGGGGGGATGGTGTTGCGCGAGCTGTCGGCAGTGCTGGGACTCTTCCGCCAGCCGCCCAAGCCGGCGGGGCCCGCCGGCGACTCCGGCCTGACCGCCGGGCTCATGAGTCTCCTGATCGACCTCCGCGCAGAGGCCCGCAAGAAGAAGGACTTCGCCACCGCCGACCGGATCCGAAAGGGCCTGGCGGAGTTGGGAGTTACGCTCGAGGACCGCTCCGGCGGCACCGAATGGAGCGTGAAGAGTAGTCAGTAGTCAGTTGTCAGCAGTCAGTTGTCAGTACTCGGTACTCAGTACGCTTCTGGTTTCTACGATCGTCTGTCCCAAGCAACCGCGTGATATGCCCGACCCGACTTCCCCAATCCGCATCCTCGGCATCGACCCGGGCCTGAACATCACCGGCTACGGCGTGCTGGACGCGGGCGCGAGACCGCCGCGGCTTTGCGAGGCGGGGATCGTTCGTGGGAAGAGCCGGGGCTCGCTTACGGGCCGGCTCCTGGAGATCCATCAAGGGGTGGCCGACGTGATCGCCGCCCTGAAACCGTCGGTCGTCGCCCTGGAACAGCTTTACTCGCATTACGAGCGGCCCCGCACTGCCATCCTGATGGGCCATGCCCGGGGCGTCATCTGCCTGGCCGCCGCCCAGGCCGGCATCCCGGTGGTCCACTACGCGGCCACCCAGGTCAAGCGGATCCTGACCGGCGCCGGCCGGGCGGGGAAGGCCCAGGTCCAGCGGGCCATCCAGCGGGAACTCGGACTGCCGCAACTCCCCGAGCCCCCGGACGTCGCCGACGCCCTGGCCGTCGCGTTGTGCCATTACTACTTGAAAGACAAGCCGCGGCCCGGCAACCAAGGTAGGGTGGGTCGGCGGGCTCCACCGTCAGCGGATCATGGTGGGGCTCGCTGCGCTCGACCCACCCTACAACACGAACCGCCAGACAACGTGGGAGATAACCCTTGATCACGAAAATCAGCGGTCAACTGGTGGAGCTGGGCGAGAACAGCCTGGCTTTGGGCGTCCAGGGCTTCGAGTACGAGGTGCTCATTCCCGAGTTCACCCGGCGGCATTTGCAGCCCCACGTTGGCACCCAGGTCAGCCTCTTCACCATCGAGTACCTGGAAGGCAACCCGATGCAGGGCCGGATGACGCCCCGGCTGATCGGTTTCCTGAGCGAGGTCGAGCGGGAATTCTTCGAGTTGTTCTGCTCGGTCGATGGCGTCGGGGTGCGGAAGGCGCTGCGGGCGATGACCCGCCCGGTCAAGGACGTCGCTACGGCCATCGAGGAGCAGGACACCAAGCTGCTTTCTTCGCTTCCGGGGATCGGGCCGGCCATGTCGGAGCGGATCATCGCCAAGCTCCGCCGGAAGGTCCCCAAGTTCGCCCTGATGGTGGCCCAGCGGGAGGCCGTCGAGTCGGAAGTCCCGTCCGACGTGGTGTCCGAGACCTACGAGGTCCTGCGGAAGCTGGGCCACTCCGAAAGCGACGCCCGGCGTTTGCTGGACACGGCCCTCTCGGCCAAGAAGAAATACGCCGACGTGGAAGACCTGCTCCAGGCGATCTATCAGCAGAGCCAGAAGTGATGAGGACGTCGTTGACAAGTTCTGTTGCAATGGATACGCTCGGAATAACCGATGGAAGGTTGCGATGACTGCGTAGCACGGTGAGTCACCTTCTGTTTAGCCGGGCCCGTACGCCTCGTTGTTGCGCGCGACTCTCAAGAGCGTTACGCCCGTTTACGGGTGTTTCCGCCGAAGGCGGTATTAGGCCCGGCATTTATGCCGGGTCGGCGAAGGGAAGAATGATAGAATCTCGGTTCTACGCCCGTTCACGGGCGTTCTCGATAGATCGCCTTGAGGCGGCTAAAGCCCTTGGAGAAGGCCCGCGAGCGGGCCTCGGGAAAGAGGAACAGCACATGCCTATCGACCCGGCGTAAACGCCGGGCCTAGTACCGCCTGCGGCGGAAAAGGGTCGTGAACGACCCTGCCAAAGAAGCAAAGGAAGCAGGCCACATGATTGAGAACGTACTTGGCAGCTTGATTGCTGCCGGGATAGGTGCAGGATCACTCCATCTTTGGAGCAAAGTTGTCGTGCCGTGGTACCAGAGCATTACGTATCAAGGCCCCGATCTGGCAGGAACTTGGGGCTTCTCCTACTCGGACAACGGGGCGTCCGACGACCATGTCGTCGAAGTGAGGCAATACGGCAAGAATCTCAAGGGTGTCCATACCGTTCATCGTTGGAAGGACGGCACTTCGGCCAGCATTACGGTCCCTTTCAGCGGCCAAGTTTTTGGCCACGTCGTTCTTCTTACTGGAATCGATTTCACGACGGGCACACTGGGGGCTCAGCTGTTGGATATACTGGATGGTGCAAAACGACTGCGAGGTTATCTGCTCGCAC